>NZ_JBEXCV010000034.1:0-65099 GCF_040605455.1 Embleya sp. NPDC005575
CGGCCGTCGGCCTCGACCGGCCCGCGCCGGCTCCAGCCGTCCGCCCGGGCCGGCGACTTGGCCCGGCTGCTCGACCTCGGGCCCACCGACGTCCCGGTCGACCCGGGCGAGGTGCGCTACCCGGCCAACAACGTGCTGGTCGCGGCGTACGGCGCGACCGGATCCGGTCCGCGCTCGGTGCTGTTCGTCGGGGTGGACGGGATGACCGGGACCGACGGCAAGCGGCTGGAGCACATGGTCCGCGGCATGGTCGACTACGTGAACGGGAACGGTGGCAGCGTCCCGGACGGGGTGACGATGAAGGGCTACGATGCCGGCCCGCTGGGCGGCACGCTGGAATGCATGCCGGCCTCGGTCGCGCAGCCGGCGGCGATCTGCGGGTGGGCGGACCGGTACTCGACGGCCGTGGCGTACTTCGAGCAGTTGTCGGCGGACCGGGCCGCGGCGAAGTTCAAGGCGATGCGCGCGGATCTGGAGCGGTAGCGGCGACGGGCCGGCGGTGGCCGTGGCAGTCGGCTGTGCTCGTGGGGCCGGCGACAGCCTCGGGATCGGCGGCTCGGGGTCGAACGCCGGTTCGTGCGTCGCCTCGCGGCCGGGTCGTCGTTGTACCGGGTACCGATGACGTTCGGCCGAACCGCGGGTGGTGGGGGCGATGGGCGACGGATATGGCGGGTGGCAGGGGCCCGGGACCGGCGGGGCGGGGTATCCGACCGGGCCGCCGGGTGCCGCGCCGCCGACGCAGAGCCGCTCGCGGGACCGGATCGCGATCCTGGTGGGCGTACTGGGCAGCGTGGCGGTGGTGGTCGCGGCGGTGGTGGTCGTGGTGCTGTTGCTCGACTCCGGCGGCGGTGCGCCCGAGCCGCGCGGGCTGCCGACCGCGCCGGCGGGCACCCGCGGCGCCGGACCGCTCGTCATGCCGGCCACGATCGAGGCCCGGGGCCCGATCGCCCGGACCGCGCTGCCCTCGACGGTCGCCGATCTGGACGCGACGATGGCACGTACCTTCGCGGACGTCCGCACCGAGGTCTTCGGCGGTGGGCAGAACGCCGAGACGGTGCTGCTGACCCTGGCCACCCGGCGCGACCGGGCACCCGCCGAGTACGTCAGGGGCTTCGTGCCGGCCGTCCCGGTGACCGAGGACCCGGCCGTCCCCGGCCCGCCGGGGCTGCTCCGCTGCTGGAGCAACCCCACCACGGCGATGTGTCTGTGGGGCGACGACCACGACCTCGTCTACGTCAGCGACGGGGCCGGCGTCGCACACGCCCGACTGGTGATCGCGAACGTGTACGCGGGCAGTGCCCGCTAACGGAACCGACACGCCCGCCGGCCGGAACGTGGCCGACGCGCCGCCCGCTCGACTCGGGCGCGCTTGCCGCTCGTCTCAGGCGCTCTTGTCGCGCCGCTCGCGCTTGACCACCTCGCGCGGCACGAGCGTGGGGTTGACGTGCTTGAGGACCACCTGGTCGGTGACCACGACGCGGGCCACGTCCTTGCGGGACGGAACCTCGTACATCACCGACTGGAGCACCTCTTCGAGGATCGCCCGCAGACCGCGCGCACCGGTGCCGCGCATGATCGCCTGGTCGGCGATCGCCTCCAGCGCCTCCATCTCGAAGTCCAACTCGACACCGTCGAGTTCGAACAGCCGGCGGTACTGCTTCACCAGCGCGTTCTTGGGCTCGGTCAGGATCTGGATGAGCGCCTCGCGGTCCAGGTTGTGCACCGAGGTGAGCACCGGAAGCCGACCGATGAACTCGGGGATCATGCCGAACTTGAGCAGGTCCTCGGGCATCACGTCGGCGAACGAGTCGGCGCTCTCGACATCGCGCTTGGAGCGGATCTGCGCGCCGAAGCCGATGCCCTTGCGGCCGACCCGGCCCTCGATGATCTTTTCCAGCCCGGCGAACGCACCGCCCACGATGAACAGCACGTTCGTCGTGTCGATCTGGATGAACTCCTGGTGCGGGTGCTTGCGCCCGCCCTGCGGCGGCACACTCGCGGTGGTGCCCTCGATGATCTTCAGCAGCGCCTGCTGGACACCCTCACCGGACACATCGCGGGTGATCGACGGGTTCTCGCTCTTGCGAGCGATCTTGTCGACCTCGTCGATGTAGATGATCCCGGTCTCGGCCTTCTTGACGTCGTAGTCGGCCGCCTGGATCAGCTTCAGCAGGATGTTCTCGACGTCCTCGCCGACGTAGCCCGCCTCGGTGAGCGCGGTCGCGTCGGCGATGGCGAACGGCACGTTCAGCATCCGGGCCAGGGTCTGCGCCAGGAGCGTCTTGCCGCAGCCGGTCGGCCCGAGCAGCAGGATGTTCGACTTGGCCAGCTCGACGCCGTCGTCGCGGGACGTCTTGGCCGACTCACCGGCCTGGACCCGCTTGTAGTGGTTGTACACGGCCACCGAAAGCGCCTTCTTGGCGACTTCCTGCCCGACCACGTAGCCGTCGAGGAACTCGTAGATCTCCCGTGGTTTGGGGAGCTCCTCGAACTTCAACTCGGAGGACTCGGAGAGTTCCTCCTCGATGATCTCGTTGCACAGGTCGATGCACTCGTCACAGATGTAGACACCCGGACCGGCAATGAGCTTCTTCACCTGCTTCTGGCTCTTTCCGCAGAACGAGCACTTGAGCAGGTCGCCACCGTCACCGATGCGTGCCACGAGGTGCATCTCCTTCGCCTGGGCCCCGGATGTCCCGGACCTGGTGCCTGGTCTTTCGACGGTACCCCGCCGGAATCTCCGATCCCCCGGTTTTGACCATCAACCGGTCACCGTTGTCCGGTCGGCGGCAAGCCGCCGACCGGGCGGGGACACTAGCCGATGACCTTCCGAGGTGCGGTGATCTCGTCGATGAGGCCGTACGCAAGCGCCTCTTCGGCCGTCAGAATCTTGTCGCGCTCGATATCGTCGCGCACCTGCTCGATCGGCCTCGTGCTGTGCTGCGCGAGCATGGTTTCCAGCATGGTGCGCATGCGCTGGATCTCACGAGCCTGGATCTCCAGGTCGCTGACTTGCGCGCGCCCGGTTTCACTGTACGGCTGGTGGATGAGAATGCGGGAGTTCGGCAGCGCCATTCGCTTGCCCGGAGTTCCGGCGGCGAGCAGAACGGCGGCGGCGGAGGCCGCCTGACCCATGCACACCGTCTGGATGTCGGGGCGCACGAACTGCATCGTGTCGTAGATGGCGGTAAGCGCCGTGAAGGAACCGCCGGGCGAGTTGATGTAGATCGAGATGTCCCGATCGGGGTCCATCGACTCGAGCGTCAGGAGCTGCGCCATCACGTCGTTCGCGGACGCGTCGTCGACCTGGACGCCCAGGAAGATGATGCGTTCCTCGAACAGCTTGGTGTACGGGTCCTGCTCACGGAAGCCCTGCGACGTGCGCTCGATGAAGCGCGGCAGGACGTAACGGCTCTCGGCGCTGCGCGAGGCCGACGGTGCCAGGCCCTCGGGCCGGTGGAACAGATTGTCATTCATGGAAATCTCAGCCCTCCGGGACTGCGGACTCGACTCAGTGGCTGGGCGACCGAAAGCTGGATCGGCTCTTTCCCAGCAGCTCTTTCGGCTGGGATCAGCTGTGTGCGGCCGCCGGTGTCAGCTGGTGCTGCCGGTGTTGGGAACCTCGGCCGCACTGCGAACCACGTGGTCCACCAGGCCGTATTCCTTGGCCTCCTCGGCGGAGAACCAGCGGTCGCGATCCGAGTCGTGCTCGATCTTCTCGGGGGCCTGCCCGGAATGGTGCGCGATCAGGCGAGTCATCTTGCGCTTGGTACGCAGGAGCTGCTCTGCCTGGATCTTGATGTCCGACGCCGAACCACCGAGACCGGCGGACGGCTGGTGCATCAGGATCTCGGAGTTGGCCAGCGCGATGCGCTTGCCGGGGGCCCCGGCGGTCAACAGGAACTGGCCCATGGAGGCGGCCAGGCCCATCGCGACGGTCGCGACATCGTTGCTGATCCACTGCATCGTGTCGTAGATCGCCATGCCGGCGGTGATGGAGCCACCGGGCGAGTTGACGTAGAGCCAGATGTCCTTTTCCGGGTCCTCTGCGTTCAGCAACAGGAGCTGGGCGGAAATCGCGTTGGCGATCTGGTCCTCGACCACCGAGCCGAGGAAAATGATCCGCTCGCGCAGCAACCGGTTGTAGACCTGGTCGTCGAGCCCCATCCCACCCGGCTGAGATGCACGCGAAGTGGGCACCGCGAGCCCCGGAGTCACGATCTGCGGATTCGTCACGTATCCACCTGCTCGTTTCCGACGGCAATCCCGAGCCGTCACGAAGTCGACCTTGGGAGGCACCTGCGTTCGTGGCGGGTGACCCCCTTCGTACAGCGACCCTAACGCGCAGATCGTCGCAGGCCATCCCAGACTCAGGACTGTTCGCCCAGAGCGCAGCAAGGCGGTATCCGGGCGGTATCGGGGTAGTCGCGTGGATCGAGCGAGGCCGCGGCAACGGCCCTCCGGGCCGGCGAGGCCGCGCAACGGGCGGTACGGGTGGGGGCCCGGCGCGCGGGAGGGCGGCGAATGCGCGGGCGGGCGGCACATGGGTCTGGGGTGTGCCGGTGGCGCAAGTCGATCGGAACCGGCCCGGGACCGGGGAGGTGAACGGGCGGCTCGGGGCGGGCCGCGTCGGGGCCGGTCGGCTCTGGGCGGGGCGGAGGAGGTGAACGAGCGGGTCGGTCGGCTCGCGTCGCCCGGCTCGGGGGGCGGGGGCGGGTGCGGGCCACGGCGAGCGGCCGGTGTGGGGCCGGGACCGGGACCGGGGCGAGGCCCCGGGCGGCCATGAGCCACATGCCCCCGCCGTACGAGGGCAGGCTCGCCGCCGGCGAGGGCAGGAACGGCTGCCGTGAGCCACTGATCCGACAAGCCCGACATCGGAACACCGACTCGGTTCGCGCGGAGGCTCCTCGGGGCCGTCGAAGGCGTCTCCGTACCCAGCCACATCCCGGCCCGCCGCCGACCACGAGACCGGCTCCGCTCGGCACTTCGCCCGCGCGAGCGGGTGCCCGCAGCCGGTGATCCGCCGAGCGCACCCCGTCGCCGGATAGAAGCTTGGCGCCCGTACCGACCGTGGGACCGGCTTCAGGCCCACCCCGAGCCTCGAAACGCCCTTCACATCGCACGCCGTGCCCGCGCCCGCCCGAAAGACACTCGACCGGTGGGACGTGGGACTCGACTCCCGGCCTTCTCCGGGCGTGGGAACCGCTCCCCCGCCCACACGTCCCGCGCCCGAAACGCACACGGGCCCGGTCCCCGCCGAAGCGGGGACCGGGCCCGATGTGTCAGGTCCTACGCGTACCGCGCGGGCCGCGGATCACCCCGGCCATCGCGGATCGCGCGGGTGTCGCGCGGGTGGGGATCAGGCCTCGGCCTTGTCCTCCGTGGCCTCGTCCGACGCGGCGACCTCTTCGGTCTCGGCGTGGTCGTGGCCCTCGTGGTCGTCCGCGCCGTCCGCGTGCAGGTCGACGCCGAGGCTGACCTCGTTGCCGGACGCGTCCTTGGCCTTGGCGCCCTTGGCGATGACCTCGAGCGCCTTGCCGCGAGCGACCTCGCCGACCAGGACCGGCACGTAGCCGGACTGCATGACCTGCTGCGCGAACTGGTCCGGGCTCATGCCGGACTGCTGCGCACGCTGGATGAGGTGCTGGGTCAGCTCTTCCTGGTTGACGGAGAGCTGCTCCTTCTTCACGACCTCGTCCAGCACGAACTGGGCGCGCATGCCCTTGCGGACGCTGTCCTGGAGCTCGGTCTCGTACTCCTCGGCGGTCTGGCCCTGGATCTCCAGCCACTTGGCCAGGTCCATGCCCATCATGCCGAGCTGCTGCTCCAGCTGACCGCGACGCTGCTCGATCTCCTCGGTGACGACGCTCTCCGGCAGCGGCACCTCGATCTGCTCGAGAAGGGCTTCCAGAACCTTGTCCCGACCCTCGTTCTGCTGGTCGTGCAGCTTCTGGTGGTCGAGCTTCTCGCGCAGGTCGGCCTTCAGCTCGTCCAGCGTGTCGAACTCGCTCGCCAGCTGCGCGAAGTCGTCGTCGAGCTCGGGGAGCTCCTTGGCCTTGACGGTGGTCACCAGAACCGACACCTCGGCCGTCTGCCCGGCGGCGCTGCCACCCTGGAGCTCGGTCTCGAAGGTCTTGGTCTCACCGGCCGACGCACCGATGACGGCGGCGTCGAGGCCGTCCAGCATCGTGTCGCCGCCGATCTGGTACGACATCGCCGTGGCGACGCCGTCCTCCAGCACCTCGCCGTCGACCTTGGCCTCGATGTCGATGACGACGGTGTCGCCCTCGGCTGCGGCCCGCTCGACGGTGTTCAGCGCACCGAAGCGGTCACGCAGCTCTTCGATCTTCTCGGCGACGTCCTCGTCGGTGACGGTGATGTCATCGACCTCGACCTCGATGCCGGCGTAGTCCGGCAGCTCGATCTCGGGCCGGGTGTCGACCTCTGCGGTGAACTTCAGATCGGCGCCGCCGGCCAGCTCGGTCACGTCGGTGACCTCGGTGACCTCGGGCTGGCCCAGGACGCGCAGCTCGTTCTCCTCGACGGCCTTGCCGTAGGAGGAGGAGAGGATGTCATCGAACGCCTCGACGAAGACGGCCTCACGGCCGAAGCGCTGGTCGATGATGCGAGCAGGGATCTTGCCCTTACGGAAGCCCGGGACCGTCACCTGCTTGCCGATCTTCTTGTACGCCGCGTCGAGGCTGGGCTTCAGCTCCTCGGAGGGAACCTCGACGGTGAGCCGAACCCGGGTCGGGTTCAGCGTCTCGACGGCGCTCTTCACGGTAAGGGTCTCCTTGCTGCGGGCTGTTCTTCCGGGCCTGTGCATCTTGCCTGACGGCACACTGAAGGTTCAGAACCGGTGGTACCGATCCATCCTGCAGCGAATCCATGATGTGGTGGTCGGGGCGGGGAGACTCGAACTCCCGATCTCCTGCTCCCAAAGCAGGCGCGCTAGCCACTACGCTACGCCCCGTGGCGCCCGATGAAGTCTAGAGGACGACACGCTAGAGTCTGCACTGGCCGCGCACCAATCCGCTAACCTAGGCGCCACGTGCACGCCACACCAGCTGCGGGTGTAGCTCAATGGTAGAGCCCTAGCCTTCCAAGCTAGTGGTGCGAGTTCGATCCTCGTCACCCGCTCCAAAGGTAAAGGCCCAGGTCAGAGGTTGTTTCTCTGAACTGGGCCTTTGTCGTACCCGGGCTCTTTCGAGGGGCGCGCACCAGATGCGCACCAGATGGTCCCGGCGGTCTAGTCCCGGTCGGAGCGCTCCGAGGCCGGTTTCTTGACTCGATTCTTTGCCGTCTTCCGAACGGGCTTGGGCGCACCGACCGGTTTCCGCGCCGCCTGGATCTTGGCACTGACGGCGGCAGCGATCTCTTTGTCACGTTCTGCGGTCGCGTGCTGGTAGATGAGCGCCGCACGGGTCGAGGAGTGCCCCATCCGTGCCATCAGCTCACGCAGGCTCGCGCCGGTAGAGGCCGCAAGTGTGTTCCCAGTGTGCCGAAGGTCATGAAAATGGACATCTTTGGTCCCGGCTTTGCGAAGGGCCCGCTTCCAGATGCGGTTGAAGTTGTTCCGGCGGATCGCGCCGCCGCGCGGGCCAAGGAACAAGAGCGCGTCCGGCTCCTTGCCCGTGAACTCGTCCAGGTGAATCTTGATCTCCGGAAGGATCGTCTCCGGGATGGTGACGCTGCGCCTGCTCGCCGTGCTCTTGGGATCCTTCTCGTACAAAGTCCCTTGTTGGTCTGGCCACTGACCCGGCGGACGTGGATCAGCTCGTTGTCCAAGTCGACGGAGTTCCGGCGGAGGCCGGCCAGCTCACCAAGGCGGAATCCGAGAAACGTCGCGATCAGGACCATGGCGCGGCAGCGAGGGTCGATCGCTTCCGCGACGCGGAAGACCTCATCCAGGGTCAGCGTCGGTCGTTCGGGCGAGTGCTCGTCGCCGCCGCCCTTGATCCGGCACGGGTTGCGCTTGATCACACCGTCGTCGGCCGCGGTGTACAAAATCGCGCGCAGGAGTCGGTACGACTTGGCCACGGTGACTTGGCCGACGCCACGCTTGAGCAGGCCGGAGCGCCAGGCCCGGACGTTGGGCTCCTTGATGGCACGGAGTTCCTTGTCCTGGAAGGTCGGGCCGATGTGGAGCCGGAGCAGGATTTCGTACAGCTCGCGCGTGCTCACCGCGAGCTTGGGGTGATCGGCCACCCACTGTTTCGCGTACGGGCCGAAGAGCACCTTGCCCGCGTCGGGGTCGATCCAGCTCTCACGTGTGATGTCCGCTTCGACCTGCGACAGCCAGATCTCGGCGTCCTTCTTGGTCTCGAACGTCTGAGGCGATCGGTGTTCGGTGCCTTCGGGGCCGAGGTAGCTCGCGGTCCATCGACCCGAACGGTATTGGCGGACAGCGCCGAACCGGCGACGGCTCCCCTTGTTGTTCGGCATTACGCGGCCCTCCCCCACGGCTGAGCGGATCGGGGCAGGAGGGGCTGAACGGTGCCGGCACCGATGAGCGCGTCAACGGCGTCGACCGGAACGCGGACGTGACGACCGACACGGACGAAGGTGATACGCCGCTCGGAGATCAGTCGCCGGACGTATCGCTCTTTGACGTTCAGACGCTCGGCGGCTTGGGGGACGGTCAGGAGCTTGCGCGGCTTGGGTGCCTTGTCGGTCATGCGGCCCTCCCCCGGGCAGTTGCCGAATTGTTGAGCGGTCCGTCTGCGCGGGCTTTCGCCTCGTCCATGGCGGTGCGCCAGCGGACGCGTTCGGCGACCGCGCGGAGGAGGCGGTGGGACAGCGGTGCGACGTCCGGGTCGTCTCGGCCGACGGGTTGCCACATGAAGCGGTTGGGATCGGGGGCGTCGGTGGGTTGGCCGATGAGGTCGAGGACCCAGGCCCGACGCTCCGTCTTGTGGTCGGCCATGGTCTTGCCGGACCACTTGCGGGAGACGAGGACGCGCCGGCCGCCGTAGCCGAGGTGGGTGCGTCGGTGGGCTTTCGCCTTGCAGCAGCCGGGACGCAGGCCCGCGCGAGCGTTCTTCGGCTGGACCCCGTACAGCAGCCAGTTCGCGCAGGTGGGCGAGCAGGGCTCGTAACGCAGGGCTTCCACAAGTCGGTCAACGTGAGCGTGCTGCGCGCCGCTCTGGGCTTCGTGGGACTCGTGTGCGGACTTGTTGAGGTACTTGGTCAGGTAGCCGATGCAGCGACGTGCGTCCGGCGAGCCGACCAGGACGCCCTTCGCGTCGACTTGAGTCCCGAATCGGGCGACGTGAATCGGCTCCGCGTCGTCGGCCAGGTCGTCCAATGCCTCGTCCCAGGTGGGCAGTTCAGCGCCGCTCGCGGGGTCGAGATACGCACCAATCTCCGTGTCCCAGACCGGCGGTAGGTCGGTCGAGTAGACCGGTTCGTCGCAGGCCGGCCACCACACTTGGTGGTAGGTGGCCGCCGCGACCTGGCGCAGTTCGGCCCGTGAGACCGTGCCGCGGATCGCCAGGTGGATATGCGGAGCCAACCGCCGCTGATACTCCACCGCGGCGAAGTACTGCACGTCGAAGCCGACCAGGCGCCGCAGGTTCTGCACGAACCGGTCGACCAGCTTCGAGAAGTGCAGCGCGTCCCGAGCCGCCGCCCGATAGTCGTACGCCGAAGCATCGACCGGTGTCCCGTCGCGGCGTACACGCCCGTACGAGGGCAACGTCAGCGTCACGAACAGCGACGGCCGGAACACCTTGCCATCGGGCGCGGTGTACGCCTTCCCGACCGTCCGCGCGTCGACCTCACGCCGGGGCAGATCCGGGGCATCCTGCCGCCGCCGGGTCGACCGCACCCGCCGGGTGACCGGGTCCGGGTCGATGTTGCCGCGTACGCCCGAGTCGGCCAACTCTTCGTCCACGGCCGCCAGGTCTTCCGCGAGTTCGGCCTTCTCGTCGCCGCGCGCCAGGTCGTGCTTCTTCGTCCAGTCGGCCCGCAGCTCTGCGAGCAACCGCTGTTCGTCGGTCGGGTCGTCGGCTTCCTGGATCGGTTCCTCGGTCAGGTGCCATCCCTCCCGACACTGCGCCATCCGAAGCCGCCGTTTCCGCTCGGCGCAGGTCGGGCACACGCTCGCCAGCGTCGCCCCGCACGGGACGTCGACCACGGTCGTCTCACCGGTCATCACGTCGGTGCGTCGAAGCGTGATCGGGCGGACGCAGACGCCGTGCTCTTGGGCCACGGCCCGGACGACTTCGCGCGCGAGGGGCATGCGGGAGCGTTCGGCGCGGGTGCTCATCGGGTGCTCCCATTGAACGTAGTCCACACGGTCACCCGGTGACCGTGGATGGTGCCCGCGATCTCGACCCGGGTGTGTTCGCCGATGTACTCGCTCGTTCCTTCGATGCGTGTGGTCACCGGCGCGTCCAGGGCCGAAGCCCAGCGCTCCATGTCGTGTTCGGTCCCGCCGAAGACGTGGATCTTGACGGACCACACGAGATGCGTCTGCGACCATCCCAGGTCCACCGAGGTGACCGGCGGAAGGGTCGGCCGGCAGGCGATGAAGTCCGCGATGCACCGCAGGACGATCACGCTCCGGGCCATGTCCGCGTCGTACTCGGTCCGCGTCATGCCGCACCCCCGAACCCACCCGAGGACCGGCCGTAGTCGCGCACCATCGCGTCGATTGCGTCGTCGGAGACGAACGCCGCCCTCACTCGCACCGGTTCGGGCTGTGTCTCGCGCTTGACGTAGCCCACGCCCGCGCCGATCTCCGGGTCCGGGGAGATCAGGTCGGCCGCCGCGCCCCGCTCTCGGGCGCCGTTGCCCAAGACCATGTCGACCTGGTTCGGCTCGTCCAGCCGCAGCGCGATCCGGTCCGGGAACAGGTTGCGGATGTTCATCACTTCCTTGCGGGGATCCTGCAAGGCCCCGATCACGCAGAACCCGACCGAACGACCCTGGGACGTGAGCGTGGCGATGGCGGCATCCGCCCGCTTCCGCAGGTCCCGATCGGGCTGATATGCCGTCAGGAACGCCAGTTCGTCCACGATCACCACGACGAACGGGCAGGAGGCCGAGGGTTCGTGCTTGCGGACCTTTCCCGCGAACGTCTGCGCGCGGGCATTCATCTCCGCCGCTGCGGCTTCCAGCAGTTCGACCATCGCCGCCGGCTCACAGGCGTATCGCTGGAACAGCGATCGCCCGTACGAGAGTTCCATGCGCTTGGGATCGCACGCCCAGAGCTGCACAATGCCCACCCGCGTGGCGGGCAGCAGTGCGCGCACGACGCCCCACATCACCGAGCCCTTACCGGCCCCGGTCACGCCCGCGACCAGGACGTGAGTGCCGTGCAGCCGCAGCCGCCACGGCGACCCGTCGTCACACCGCCCGATCTCCACCGACGCGAACTCAGGCCGCCACGGGTCCTCCCTCTCGGCCGGCGCCTTCCCGTACTTGATCGAGGCCAGCCCCGCGGCCCGCTTGACGACGTCGCCCAATCCGGGCATCGGGGGTGCCTCGAACGGTTCCGCCAGCGGGTCCGCGAACCAGGCCCGCAGGACCACCACGCCACGCCCGGGGGACGATGCCTCGACCCGGAAGACGCCCCACGTGTGGGCGATGCCCTCCACGTGATCGCCGAGGTTCTTCGGCGTCTGCCCCGGCAACAACGACACCGTCACGTCGAAGCCCAGCTCATGCCGGCGGATGCGCAGGATCCGCGGATACCGGTACTCGAACGTCTCGTCGATCCGCGACACCGGCTCTTGCTGCCACACCCCGATCGCCTTGGACAGCGCAGGCCACCCACGCCGCACCCGGGCCGCGAAGGAGAACAGCCACCACCAGACGGACGCGACCCCGACCGTCACATACACGAACAGCAGCAGGGACGAGGCGACGACACCGCCCCGGGCCCGCACCACCTCGAACACGACGTACAACACCGCGAGCAGTAAGGCCCCGATCCGCACCACGGGCCTGTGGAAGACATGCATGATGGACGTACCCCTTCGAAGATCACTTGTGTCGTTCGGATGGGGAGCGGCCCCGGTGCGACGAACCCGCCAAAGTCAGTCCGCACCAGGGCCGCGCCTGTCTTGCCCTACGCCGACGAGCCGTCAGGCCGCCGCCGTCTTGATCGCGCTCTTCAGCGGCCCACCCGGGGCCCGCAGGCCCGACGCGCGGTAGGAGAACGCCACACGGTTGGTGGACTGGTTGAGGTACGCCGTCACCGTCAGGCCCTCGAACTCCACCGGCCGAAACGGCAGCCCCGGCAACGTGTCCGGCAACACCGGCTCCGCGTCCGCCGCGACCTTCACCTTCACCGTGGACTCGTTCGCGTCCGGGTCACCGTCGACCACCGACACCGCCCACACCGGCAGCCCCGTCACCTTGTCCCGCGCCTGCACCTTCACCCCGCCCTTCGACGCCTCGAAATCGGCCACCGGAGCCACCGACTTCGCGAACGCCCCGAACGGGAACACCGCCGCGAAGGACACTGGGATCGCACCTTTGATTGCCACGAGAAAGCACCTTCCAAGAGTCTCGGTCTAGCACCCGTAGTACGGGTGCTATCCAGATTGCTACCCGTAGTACGTCTTGTCAAGGCGGTTGCCTTACGAGATGCTTCCAGCGGGCGACATGCCCGGAACAACACGGGCGAGAGGGAAGGAAACGGGCCATGGAGAAGTCGCCGCGCAAGCCGCGCTACCAAGAGGTGGCGGACTACCTACGGGAGGGCATCCTCAACGGGACCTTCCCCGCTGGCCAGGCGCTCCCGTCCGAGGAGATCCTGTCCAAGGAGTTCGGCGTCTCCCGCCCGACCGTGCGCCAAGGCATCGCGGAGCTTCGCGCGGCCGGCTTGGTCGAGGTCCTCATGGGTCGCGGGATGTTCGTCCGCTCGCCTAACGCTCGCCCGAACATCACTCGCCCGCGGGGGATCCGGAAGGATCGCGAAGGCCGCTACGTCGAGGCGGACGCCATCCAATGGACGTCCAACGACGAGCCGATCGCCACCCGCACCGACGCCCCCTTGGCACTCGCGGATCTTCTCCGCATCCCACCGGGCGAGCCGATGTTCACGTACGACGAGCTGCAAACGGCAGAGCGCGGCCGGCTACGCCAGTCCCACCGCACCTACGTGCCCTTCTCCCCGCTCATCGGGACGCCCTTCGAGGAAACGGCGCCGCCACCGGCACCCGCTCTCTACGTCGAACTCGAACGTCTCGGACATGTCCTGCACTGGACCGAGAGCGTTCGCGCCCGCATGCCGCTGCCGGACGAGGCGACCGCTCTCCGCCTGGTCGATGGTGTGCCGTTCTTCCAGGTACTGCGCCTGACGCTCAATCAGCACGACAAGCCCCTCGCACTCGAAGAGTTCAAGATTCCGAGCGACGACCTAGAGATCACCTACGGATTCGGAACGGTCTGACCCGGCCATTCGGCCCCGGACAGGTCCGATCGGAAACGCAAGAATCCCCACCCGTTGACCAATCGGGCGGGGATTCTCTCGTTCGACAGACGGAGCAGCGAAAGTGCCGCCCCGTCAATCGAAGCTTGGTGTCAGCTCGTCGGAGACACGCCGTCAGCGGGATCCACGGCTTCGGACACGTGCGCGATCTCCTCACAGACACCGCGCAGCAGGGCCTGCAAGAGGACCCGCCCCGCGTCGGCCGTGACCCGTTCCAGCCGGACGAAGCCCTGTCCGAATCCGTTGACGTCGGCCTTGAGATAGGCGAACGCGTCTTCCAGGCCCAGAGCCCGCAGTTCGACCACGAGTTCCTCGGTCGCCGCACTCGCGTCCGCCCAGCCGCGCACGTACGGAATCTCGGGGTAGAGGTTTTCGGCCCGCGCTTCGAAGTCGTCAGTCATGATCACACCCCACTTGCTCCGTCGGCCCGTTCACCGTCACCGCCGCTGCCCAGGCCCCGAGCGAATTCCTCGTCGCCGAGCGACTCGCGCGCCACGCGCAGGAGCTGAGCCAGCCGACGAGCCGCAGCCGGAGTCGTGCGCCCCAGGACGACGATTCCTTTGCCGAACGCGTTGATGTCGGCCTGGAGGTACATGAACGATTCCGCGAGATTCGCCGCCAACAGCACGTCCCGCAACTCCGAGACGACCACCCGCGCTTCGTACCACGCATCGCCCGAAAGGCTGTCCTCATCGGAGTTGTCAGTCATCGGATTCGCCCGCTTCCTGGCAGCTGCCGAACGCCCGTGCCGATGCGACCGTCTTGCTGGCCGCAGCCAGTTGTGTGGCCAAGTCGCCCACCGCCGAGTTCAGTTCCTCCCACGACCCGGAAGGTGGCTTCACCCACGCGTAGCGATTGCCGGACCAGGCTCCGGGCCCCGCGATCACCACGAAGCCACCAACCCCGAGATACCGGTAATCGACCCTCTCGACCGCTCCTGCTTCGCGCAGAGCGGCGCGGATCGTGTCGCTCGACTCGACGGGTACCAGGAATGCCACCCGACTACTGGCGTAGTCCACCAGCGCAGGGCAACAGGTCGAGGAAGACGACTCCATGAGCAGAAGCGAGAGCGTCTCGATCCCGAGGCGGTAGTGCACGCTTACCACGTCGAAGGTTCGGCCAGTGGGCAGAACCTGCGACATGAGCGGGTTGACCAACCACTGCCTGCGGCACTCCTTTGGATCGTCCGCAGCGTCCGATAGCCATGTCGGTGCTTCCAGGGATTGCCAGTTCACATGCGCTCACCTCATCCGTCCGCCCAGTCGGCGATCTTCGATCGAAGCGCGATATCGCTCGACCTGACGAACAGCGTTGACCTGATCCGCACGTAGTCAGAAGATGACGACAGGTGACGGGGGATGACGGGGCGCGTGTCACCCCTCCCCGCGTCGTCCACCCCAGTACGGAGGAGACCGATGACCACGGACAATGCTCCGACCGGGCCGCGGCGTCCCCTCGCGGAAGCGCGAGCCGCGCACGGGTGGACCAAACCGCAGCTCATAGCCCGTCTGCGCCGTGCAGCCGCCGCCGACGAACGGACGTTGCCGCACGAATCGAGCCTGGCCCGGTTGCTGGCCTTCTGGGAGAACGGGCACCGTGAGCCCGACCAGATGTACCAAGCACTGCTGTGCGAGGTCTACGCAGCCACCCCGGTCGAGCTTGGGTTCGCCCAGCCGCCCGGCCAGTCGTACCAAGGCGACCCCGACGATTTCGCGTTCGAGTTGCTGACCCGCCTGGAGACGTCCGCTCGCGTGGACGCAGGTCTCGTCACTCTGCTCCGCGATCAGACGCACAACATCCGCCTTCAAGACCGCAGGTTGGGCGCCGCCGCGGTGTCCGACCAGATGCGCGCCCACATCCGCCAGGTCGACGACCTCTTGCAGCACACGATCAGCCCGAACCAGCGGGCGGACTTGGCGGGAGTACTGGCCGCAGCATCGACGTTGGCCGGATGGCAGGCCATCGACACGGGCGAACTCAAGGAAGCATGGGCCCATTACGAGCGAGGCAAGACAGCCGCTCGCGAGGCGGACGATGTAGCCGTACTCGCCCATGCCACGGCCGAACAGGCTTACGTACTGATGGACTTGGGTCGCGCTGATGCGGCCTTGGCCGTCATCGAGCACGCCCACCAGCGGGACCAGGCGAAGCTGCCGCCCGTGCTGCGGAGTTGGCTCTACGCAGCAGAAGCCGAAGCACACGCAGCCAACAACGACGAGCGCAACGCGCTGCGAGCCATGGACGCGTCGGCCTCCATCCTGCCGAGCGACGCGGAGAACAATCCCGAGGTGCCCTACGTCTCACTCAACCTGGCCCACTTGGCCAGGTGGCGCGGCAACTGCCTTGCCCGACTCGGCGACGAGACCGCCATCTCGGACCTGACGGACGCCCTCCACGACATGGACGGCACCTTCACGCGCGCGGAGGCCGCGCTCCGGTGCGACTTGGCTATGGCCCTCCTAGCCAAGGGCGAGAGCACCCACGCCCGCCAAGAGGCGGCCCGCGCCCGGCGCTTGGTCGCCGTCGTCGGCTCAACACGCCAACGACGGCGACTGGACAACCTCACGCGCCGCTTCTAGTCCTCGTCGCCCGCCAGACCGGCCCGGATGAGCTGAGTCTGCATGAGCCCGACGAGCGTCCCGGAACTCCAGATCTCCCCGCGGCGGATCATCCGAGGAATCTCGCTCAACGGCACCCACTCGTTCCGCTGGGACTCCGTCACCTCAACGGGATCCCCCACCTTCTCGGCACCTTCGCAGAGGTACACGTCGTGCCACGAGTCGACCATGCCCACCATGGGCTGGAACCGAGAGATGTGCCGCATCGACCGACACCGATAGCCGGTCTCCTCGATCAGCTCCCGGATCGCGGTGTCCTCGGGATCCTCCCCCTCGTCGACCAGGCCGCCGGGCAACTCCCAGCCCCACCGATCCGACACGAACCGGTGCCGCCACATCAGCAGCACCCGTTCCTCGTCGTCCACTAGGACCATCACGGCCGCCGGCTTGAGCTTCACCACGTGATGCTCGAACCGATCCCCATCCGGCAGCTCAACATCCGTCAGGAAGACCCGGATCCACTCGTTGTCATAGACGACCCGTTCACCGTGAACCCGCCAGGCCGTCGAAGTGTCATCGTCAGTAGCCACGCGACGACGCTACCGGCCGAACGATCTACGGGCCGGCCCCAGCAAGGATCAACACCGCCGCAACCACTGCCGAATTGAGCTGTACTGGATCAAGCGGCGCGCTGTGCGCGCCGATCGGTCGGGCCGGGGGCGCGCCGCGCGTGCGGCGTGGCCGCCGTTCACGGCGCGCCCCCGGCCCGACCGATCCCTTAGCCATCTGCTTTGCGCAAGCCACTTTGTTCGGAAGATGCCGATTCGGAACGAACCGCATTCTGGGCGACCGAATAGCTCCTGATATTAACGGGAATATCGACGGTCTTTACGTTCGGCCATTCCCTTCCCGCACCTACGCCAACCCCGGCCGCACCGATCGCATCGAGATACTTTGCGATTTTCCCCGCACCCATTCGCCCAAGAACGTGCGTAACCATTCTGGCAACGGGATCTGAATAATAAGGAGAGTCCTTGATCTTTGATTGATCCTCATGCTGACCCATGTAAACAGTCTCGACCATTCCGCCCCAGAGCATAGGGAAGTTCAACCAGGTTCCTAGGTCCGCTACGCAAAGAAAATCAAGAAGCTCTGCGGGAGACTCGCTGTAGCCGTATCCCGCCGAGAAGGCGGACTCGATCACTCCAATGGGGTTGGATTTCGGACCTTGCCACGAATGAGAGTGGGCAAGCATCCCATAAAAGAACTCTCCAGCCCTCCGTCCTTCGAGGCGCATCATCCTTTCCAGAATGGCAGAAGTTTTAAGAGCCTCATCAATATGCAATGACCTCAAAGTCAATTTGCACTCGAAGGCTGCCACCACAGCGGGCGCCAGGTAAAGTTTGTCGGAAATCAGACCCACGGGGTAGCTCGGATCGAGCACAACGATGTCAATCTGGGGGCTCATCTGACCGTCAGAGCCGAGAATGATACCTTTGGTTTCGACCCGATACCCAACTGGGATCCATTTTCTGAGAAGCTCGGCCCAACTCTCTTCGGCTCGGTCGCCCGCAGTACCAGGATCCGAATTAGACATGCGTTTAATAGATTTCGAATCCTCCAAGATTTTTTCAGACATTCTTTCCAGGAACAGCCTAACCTCATGCTTATTATCCATATTTCCCCATTTACAACTCTATATAAACTTTTCTCACCCACGATACCATCAATGAATTTCGGGGGAGGCTAAATTTCACTTACTGATAATGGTGCGCTTTTCCTACTGGACTGCGAGCCGACTGGGAGCTGGCCACGCGACCTTTGGCCGCGACCAGGGCACGCTCGTTGCGTTGGGCACCCGTCGGTGCTCGGTTTTGGGAGTCGGGCCGCAGGGGCCGAGCCTCCGGGTTGTTGGTTGAGTTGCAAGGCCCGCGCACATAGGCCACGGCATGCCACCGGCTCCGAAGCTGCGGCCGATCTGAGTGACAGCCGCGGGGCTCTGCCCCGAACCCCGGCCCTCTCTCGGAGGGGTTGGCCGAGCGGAACGCTGCGGTTTGCGGGTGGTCTTAGGTCTGGGGGTTCCCTCCTCGATCGGGCACCGGAGGCGTACCCGGAACCCCGGAGGGGCGCAACGGCCGAGCGCGAGCGTCACGGTGTGAGCCGTTGCGCCCCTCCGGGAACCCGGGTCCGTGCGGGCATGCCCGATCGAGGAGGGAACCCCCAGACCGACCACCCACTTGTGGAGCGAGGCAGGCCCCGCTTGCGCACCAGATGCGCACCAGAACGGGGTGCGGCTCAGCGGTCCTGACGGGCACTCAGGGGATGAGTGAACGCGCGGCGGCAGGTGGGTGGTTGCGCAGTTCGGGACCAAGATCGCGGGCAACCCTTCCAAGCTAGTGGTGCGAGTTCGATCCTCGTCACCCGCTCCAAAGGTAAAGGCCCAGGTCAGAGGTTGTTTCTCTGATCTGGGCCTTTGTCGTGCCCGCGCTCTATTGGGGGGCGCGCCGGACGGCCGGGGTCCTTGGTCCCGCTTGTGGGCGACCTTGGTCTCGTCTTTTCGGGCTCTCGGGGGTGGTTTTCGGCTGACGCCGGACCGTGGAGCACCCGCGAGCGGGCGCCGGGGATGTCGGGAATCTCACGATCATGGGTGATTTTCGGCGAGTGCGGTGACGATCGATGGCAGGGCTTTCGGGCCGTGTTTCGCATCGGGCCGCGTCGAGCCCGGTCAGGTCCGGTCGATCAGGTCCGGTCAGGCCTGGTGGGTGGCGATGAGGGAGGCTACGGCTTCCAGGTGCGCGCGGTCCGTCTCGGGGGACTGTAGGCGGGTGGATTCGCGGTAGCGGGGGTCGAGGAGGACGTGGTCGACGCCGAGGGCGGCGACCGCGGCCAGGTCGGTCTCGATTTGGCCGAGGGTGCCTTCGCCGGGGAGGCGGTCGGCGTCCGGGAGCGGCGTGGTGGTCACTCGGAGCGGGGTGCGCAGGGCGACCGTGGGGGTGGGACGGGCGGCCTGTTCCGCGGCGGCGCGAAGTGCCGGGAGGCCCTGCTTTTCGAGCCACTGGGTGGTGACGCCCAAGGGGTGCCAGGTGTCGCCGTGGCGGACCGTGCGGCGGATGGCGGCCGGGCTGTTGCCGCCGATCCATACGGGTGGGCGCGGAGACTGGAGCGGACCCGGGCCCGTGTGCACGTCGTGGAAGGACGAGTACGTGCCCTCGAACGACGCGGGGTCCTCGGCCCACAGCGTGTGCAGTGCCGCGAGGTATTCGTCGGTGATCCGGCCGCGCTCGGCGAACGGGATCTTCAAGGCGGCGAATTCGTCCTCGGCCCAGCCGATACCGACGCCCAGGACCAAACGGCCGGTGCTGTATCGGTCGAGGTTGGCGGTGACGCGCGCGGTGAGCAGCGGGTCGCGGTAGGGCAGGATCAGCACGGTCGTGCCCAGCCGGATGCGCTCGGTACGACCGGCCAGCCAGGCAAGCGCGGTCAGCGGCTCGTAGAACGGGGCCGGGTACTGGGCCGCGACGTCCGGGGTGACCGCGATGTGGTCGGACAACATGGCCAGGTCCAGGCCGAGATCCTCGGCGTGCCGGACCGAGGCGAGCATCGCGTCGGGGCTCGCGGTCGGCCCGTAGTTGGGGATGTTCACGCCGAATCGCACGTACGCCTCCGGTGGGTCGATCGGTCGACGGCAACGATTCGACCGTAGGGCCTGACACCCGGGTGAGGGCCCGAACGCGAAGACCTACGGAATATTGATCGCCGTGATTCCCCCGAGAACCAGGACCGTCGCGGCTATTCGATATCGGCCGTAGGTCTCGTGAAAGATCAGCGTCCCGATGATCGCGCCGACGACGACCGACGTTTCGCGCAGCGCGGCGATCGTGGCCAGGGTGCCTCGGGTCTGGGCCCAGATGACGAGCGTGTAGGCGGCGAGGGACATGGCGCCGCCCAGCAGGCCCCAGACCCGTTGTCGGTTGGGCTCGGCGGCGGGGTCGCGGCGGCGGCGCAGGACCAGGATGGTCGGGGCCGATTGGAGAACGAACAGCCACGCCGCATAGGACATCGCCGAGCCCGAGGAGCGTGCGCCGACGCCGTCCAGGACGGTGTACAGCGCGATCGCACAGCCCGTGGCCAGTGCGGCGAGCACCGCGGCGGCCTCGGCGCGGCGCGGGATGCCGCCGGCCAAGGCGAGGACGAGCATGC
Source organism: Embleya sp. NPDC005575 (assembly GCF_040605455.1). NCBI lineage: Bacteria > Bacillati > Actinomycetota > Actinomycetes > Kitasatosporales > Streptomycetaceae > Embleya > Embleya sp. NPDC005575. The sequence goes on from NZ_JBEXCV010000034.1 coordinate 20,203, forward strand.
CGGCCGAGATCACCACCACACCGACGGTCTGCGTCACGGTCAGGTATTCGTGCAGCAGGGTCACCCCGATCAGCGCGGTGACCCATGGGGAGGTGCCGCGTGCGATCGGGTACACCTGGCCGAAGTCGCCCAGCCGGTAGGTCTCCATCAGGAGCAGGTTGTACGCGACGTGCAGGGCCGCCGAGCAGAGCAGCCACGGCCGGGCGCCGGCGGCCGGGACGCCGACGAAGGGCAGGCAGGACAGGCCGATGCCCAGGCTCGCCACCTGAATCATCACCATCGTCCCGAGGCGGTCCTTCAGTCCGTGCGCCAGCGCGTTCCAGGCCGCGTGCAACCCGGCCGAACCCAGTACGGCGGCGGTGACCGCCGGGGTCACGCGCGGCCGCGAAGCGGACGGGTCGACCCGAAGGGCGCCTCGGGAGCCGGCCCGCGCGCCGGGGCGGGGCCGAGGTCAGGGGCGGCCGCCCCGGGTCGCCGATCGGCCGCCGTCGGCAGGTGGTCGGCCGTCGGCGGAGCCCCGTGTGTGCGCAACTCGGCGGTGGGGTCGACCATCTGATGGGGCGTCATTCGGGACATCCAAGCATGCGAACCGGAATAATGACCGCCCATATGACGCACACCTCTTCCGCCCTCGCCTCGCTCCGCGGCCTCGCCCTCGGCGACGCGCTCGGCGCCCAGTTCTTCGTCCCCGACAACCTCCCACACCTGGCCGATCGCAGCCTGCCGAAGGGCAGTTGGCCATGGACCGACGACACCGAGATGGCCTGCGTCCTGCATGCCGCGTTGACCCTGCGCGGCACGGTCGACCAGGACGAGTTGATCAAGTCCTTCGCCCGCCGGCACGACTTCGATCGGGGCTACGGGCCGACCACCAACCGCATGTTGCGGCTGGTGCGGCAGGGCGGCGACTGGCGTGCCCTGGCCGCCGCGCCGTTCGACGGGCAGGGATCGTGGGGCAACGGAGCCGCGATGCGAGTCGCCCCGTTGGGCGCGTGGTTCGCCGACGACCTGGACGCGGTGGTGGCGCAGGCCGCGTTGTCCGCCGAGGTGACGCACATCCATCCCGAGGGCATCGCCGGCGCGGTGGCGGTGGCCGTCGCGGCCGCGGGTGCGGCGACACTGGACCGGCCCGGCGCGGGCGACTTCGTGAGCTTCGTCCGGGATCGCACGCCCACCGGCCTGGTGCGCGAACGGCTGGGCGCCGCACTGGATCTGGTGGGTCGTCAGGACTCGCGCGAGGTCGGCCGGCTGCTCGGCAACGGCCGCGAGGTGAGCGCACCCGACACGGTCCCGTTCGCGGTGTGGTCCGCGGCCCGGCACCTCGACGACTATGCGGCGGCCTTCTGGTCCACCGCGACCGCGGGCGGTGACGTGGACACCACATGTGCGATCGTCGGTGGAATCGTGGGCATCCGAGCCGAGTTGCCCGCCGAATGGGCGAGCCGCGTGGAGGCGCTGCCGACGTGGTGGCGGGAGGCGGCCGCCCCGGCGCCGCATAAATAGTTGGCAAAGTCGGCTGCGCTGCATCATGATGAGCGCGCTCTCGTCACTCGGGCACCGACACCCCTTCGTTGCAGGGCGGTTGGCGTCGCACCGAACGGGAGCCCTCGGCCTCTTCGCCGTCGGACGCACGTCTCGTGGGGGGACGTCGATCGGCACGCGGTCGCTGCCACCGCTTTTCCCGACGGCCGATCACATCCCGTTCATCCCCGTCTCGTGCGCTCCCTCGTACGACGCGGTGCCGCCCTGGATGCAGCCGACACACCCCGGAGGATTCCGTTTTCATGCGCAAGTCCCTGTTTCGACTGAGTACGGTTGCGGTCGTCGGTTCCGTGCTGTTCGCGGCGACCGCCTGCGGTTCCGACGACGACAAGAAGGACAGCGGGAAGCCGGCCGCGAACACCACGGCCACCAACCCGCCGGCCGCCGCACCCTCGCCGAGCGCGGTGGCACCGAGTACGCCCGCGCCCGTCTCGTCGGCCGCTTCCGCGGGAACTCCGCTGACCGCCGCCCAGTTGGAGAAGGCAGTACTCGCGGCGTCGGACCTGCCGCAGGGGATGTACCTCACTCGGGAACCGAGGGGGGCCGCCGAGCGGGTGACCGCGACGTCGCCCGAATGCCAACCGCTCACCGACCTGCTCCTGCCGCGGCAGGGCGCCACCAAACCGGTCGGCGTGGCCCAGGCCGCCGTGACGATCGGCGCCCCGACGCCGTCGACGGTGATCGCCACCGAGCTGTTCTCGTACACGGGAACCGACGCGGAAACGATTCTGGGCAAGGCGCGTACCGCGCTCGGGAAGTGCGGCTCGCTCTCCACCAAGGACGCCGAGGGCGAGGCCTCGACGGTCAAGCACGCCGAGGCCACCCATCCCAAGCTGGGCGACGACACCCTCGCTATCACGAGCACCCCGGCGGACGGCGGCGCGGGCGGGCAGGTCGTGGTCCGCGTCGGCTCCACGTTGATCGTCGTCAGGGTCGTGGAGGTCACCGGCACCACGCCCAAGCTGCCGGACACCGCGCTGGTGACCAAGCAGGTCGAGAAGATCGTGGCGGCGGCCAAGGGCTGACCCGAGCCGGTGGGTCGGTCGGCGTCCGTCGATCGACCCACCGCGCCACCGTGTCCGTCCGAGATCGAATCAGGCGATCGTCAAGGCTTTTTGACGGCCGATCAGAATCCGCCGCGGCCGACCGAGCCGCCGGCGCCGGCGGTTGGCAAAGCCGAGCGGCGTCCGCGATGATGAGCCCCTCGCGTCGCCGATTCGACGCCGCACCACCCCGCACCGCACCGGACGCCATGGTTCCGGGGCAGGACGAGAACCCACACTGCGCCGCCTTGAGAGTCGCACGGTCGGCTCGTGGGGTGGGACGAGCATGTGGCCGGCGTTCGCGGGTTCGTGTCCTGATGGCCCATCGGATCCCCGTCGGCCCGATCGTCCGCTTCCCGGCGGACGAACCCGCGGCGGGCCGGGCCCGTTGCTCCGGAGGAAGCCGCGTATGCGCAAGATCGTGATCCGGTTGGGCACGGCGGCGATCGCCGGGACCCTGCTCCTGGCGGCCACCGCGTGCGGCCGTGACGAGGAGGCGTTGGCGCGCGAGTACGCGAGCGCGCCGACGGCCACGCCCGAGACGACCACCGCGGTGACCCCGGCGCCGGCCGGGAGCGCGCCGGCGGGTGCCGCCCCGCCGGGCGCCGCGCCACCCACCGCGGCCTCCTCCCCCGGCGAGCCCCCGCCCGCACAACCTCCCACCGACGAGTCGGCCGCCCCGTCCGGAAACGGGAACGGAAACGGAGGCGGGAACGGAAGCGGGAACGGCTCCGACCAGGCCGCCCAATCCCGTCTCGACGCGGCCCTGTTGACGGCTGCGGAAATGCCCGCGGGCGCCTACGAGGTCAACCCCGACGGCACCGAGACCCGGGAGACCGCCCGGGACGCCGGCTGCCAGCCCCTCATCGACCTGTCGCGCCCCGGCCAGGCCGCCTCGGGGCCGGCCGCGTCCGCCCAGGCGTCGGTGACCAGGGGCGATCCGACGCCCACCGGCTTCACCATCGTCGAGTTGTTCTCCTTCGCCGGCACCGGCGCGCAGGACCTGTTCGCCAAGGGCCGGGCGGCGCTGTCGAACTGTACGTCGGTCACCTCCACCGACTCCGACGGTGCGACAAGCACCGACGCCTACGCCGCGATCCCGCACGCGAGCCTCGGCGACGAGTCGCTGGCCATCGGGATGACTCCCCAGGCGGGCGGCGCACTGGGCCTGATCGTGGTCCGGGTCGGCCCGACGATCGTGGTGGTCAGCAACGCGGATCTGTCCGCGGCCACGCCCGGCCTGCCCGCCGACGACCTCGTCGCCCGTCAGATCACCAAGCTCCTGGCGAGCTCGCGGCAGTAGGCACCTCGCCCCCGCTCCCGGTCGGCTGGGCGTGGACCCACATCCGCGCCCCGCCGCCGGATCAGCTCGAGTCCCGCGCCCGCAAGGTCGCCTGCCACAGCGTCAGATCACCCTGGACGGCCCCTTCGCCGGCCGCGACGATGGCCGCCGCCACCGCGCTCATCGGCATCAGTTGCTCGAAGGCGACCGAGGTCAACCGGGGACGGACCATCTCGCACAGGGTCAGGTCGTCCGTGCCGACCATGGCGACCTGCTCCGGCACCCGGACGCCGACGTCGGCCAACGCGCCGAGCAGCAGTGCCGCGTATTCGTCGTTGTAGCCGTACACCGCGTCGGGGCGGCCCTCGGCCCGCCACTCCCGCGCGATCCGCGCGGCCTCGGCGGGATCCTCGGCCATCTCGACCACCCGCACCGTGCCGCCCGCGGCCTCGGCCGCGGCGCGAAAGCCCGCGAGCCGCTCCAGGCCCAACTCGGTCAGGCCCGGCTCGCGCGGCACCACCACGGCGAAGTCCCGTCGGCCCCGCTCGATCAGGTGCTCGGCGGCGCGGCGGCCCGCCGCCACATGATCGATCTTGAGGCCGAGCGCGACCGGGGCGGAACTCCTGCCCATGGCCACCACGGCGATGCCACGCGCGGCCAGGTACTCGACGCCCTCGGCCGACATCCGCTCCGGCAGGACCAGCACCGCCGCCGGATTCAGCGCGCCCCACGCCTTCGCCGCCTCGACGCCGTGCGTGGCGGGATTGCCGTGGATCACCAGGGTGTGTCCCACGGCGTGCAATTCGCGGGCCAGGCCGTCCAGGAAGCGCTGGAGCAGTTGTCCGAAAGGCACCTCGTAGGTCGGCACGAGCACCAGGTCGGTCCGCCCGCGCCGAAGCGATCGGGCGTCCGAACGCGGCTCGTAGCCCAGGCCGGCGGCGACCTCGCGGACCCGGCGCCTGGTCTCCTCCGGGATCCGACTGGTCTGGACGTCGTTCATCGCGTACGACACGGTCGCGCGCGAAACGCCCGCGGCACGGGCCACATCGGCCCCGGTCGGGGGGCGTCTCGTTGTGCTCATGGGGCGATTGTCGCCCAGGTCGCGACCGCGCCCGGCACGTGGGCCGCCTCGTGGACTTCGTGTCGAGGTACTCGTCCCGAATGGCTGACTATGTGTCAGGAAGGCCCGGCCGCACCGCGACCGGGCCTTGCACGACCATCCGACGAACCTCACCCGACGAAGACGAGCCTCACCCGATGAAGGTGATCCGGTCCGCCGCCGGCGGCGCAAGCGGCGCGCTCGCCGAGGAGTGGGCCGCGAAGTAGGCCAACAACGCGTCCAGGTCGGACGCGCCGATGCGCTTGTTGGTGCCGGTCTTGAAGGCCGCGAAGCCGTCGCCGCCGCCGGCCAGGAACTCGTTCGCGCTGACCTTGTAGGTGGCCGCCGGGTCGATCGGCACGCCGTTCAGCTTGACGCTGCCCGACACGATCCTGGCCGCGCCGGTCTGCGACCGGTCCACCGTGTAGGTCAGGCCCTTGGAGATCTGCAGCACCTTCGGATTGCCTGCGTTGCCACCCGTGTACTGCTGCGCGAGCAGGTCGAGCACGGCCTGACCCTTGAGGTCCAGGGTCTGCATCATGTTGGTGAACGGTTGCACCGTGAACGCCTCGCCGTAGGTGACGACGCCGTCCCCTTCGCTGCCGGCCGCCGCGTATTGCAGGTCGGACCGGATCCCGCCCGGATTCATGAACGCGATCTGTGCGCCGCCCTTGTCGGCCGGTGCGGTTGCCTCCAGTTGCGCGTCGGCGATCACGTCGCCGAGCGGGGACTCGGGCGTGGTCGCGCCGCGGCCGCGGATGTCGCCGCTGATGTACCCGATCGAGCGGTTGGAGACCGGAGCCGCGAGCTTCTGCCAGTCGGCGAGCAACTGCGTCAGGTCCGGGGCCTTCGGGGTGTCCCGGCGAACGACCGTGTTCTGCGCCTTGACCGACGTCCGCACGATGTCGCGGGTGCGCTTGTCGTAGGTGGCGTCGATCCTGGTGTACATCTTGCCGAACGAGGACGCGCTGGTGACCATCCGCGGCTGCCCGGCCGGGTCCGGGATGTTGCACGAGTACGCCTGGTGCGTGTGGCCGGTGACGACCATGTCGATCGCCGGGTCCAGGCCCTTGGCGATGTCCACGACCGGGCCGGACAGGCCCAGGTTGCCACCCGCGTTGCAGTCGTAGTTGTACGCGTTGCTCGTGGGCAGGCCACCCTCGTGCAGCAGCACCACGATCGACTCGACGCCGATCAGGCGCAGCCACGGCACGATGCTGTTGGCGGTCTTGATCTCGTCCTTGAACTTCAGGCCCTTGACGCCCTCGGCCGTGACGATGTCCGGCGTGCCCTCCAGCGTCATACCGATGAAGCCGACCCGCGCGCCGCCCACGTTCTTGACGGTCACCGGGGCCAGGATCGGCAGCCCGGTGCGCTCGTCGAGCACGTTCGCGGCGAGGTACTGGAAGTCGGCGCCCTTGAACGTGCGTCCGGGTGTGTAGCACCCCTCGGTCGGGTGACAGCCGCCCCACTGCATGCGCTGCAGTTCCTTCTTGCCCTCGTCGAACTCGTGGTTGCCCACCGAGGTGACGTCCAGGCCGACCTTGTTCAGCGCCTCGATCGTCGGCTCGTCGTGGAACAGCCCCGACAGGAGCGGGCTCGCGCCGATCATGTCGCCGGCCGCGATGGTCAGCGAGTTGGGGTTCTTCGCCCGCTCCGCGCGCAGTTGGGTCGCGAGGTGCTCGATGCCGCCGGCCGGGATCACGACGGGCTTGCCGTCGGGACCGAGCTCGGTGACGGTGCCGGCGGAACCCTGCGGTTCCTCCAGGTTGCCGTGCAGGTCGTTGAGCGCGAGGAATTCGAGGTCCGTCGTGCCGGAGGGCCGACCGTGACCGGCGCGGGCGTCGGCCATGGCCGGGCCGCTCATCGCGAGCAGGCTCGCGGCGACCAGGCCGGTGAGGGCGAGGCGACCGCGGCGTCGTCTGTTCCCGAGCATGGGATCCCTTCGGATGGCGCGCTCAGTGGTGACGCGCGTAGAAGTGGGGACTGAAGGTGTCTCGCAGCCAGAGATTAGGGGCAGTTCCCCGACCGGCACGAGACCTCACACGAAACCGATGCGTGAAACCGCTGTGAACTTATGTGGCCGCTACCGGGGACAGGGCATGATCAACCACCGTTTCCCACCCCCGAGGGCTGGGCAGCCGTACGGCGTGGCACCTAAAAGGGAGGGATGTCCGCGATGCGCGTGGAATTCGCGACAGAACCGGGTCATCCGGGCAAGCCGAACGAGGATTTCATCGTCGCGGGACCGGCGACGATGGTGCTGCTCGACGGGGTGACGTCCGGTTCGGACAACGGCTGCAAGCACGGGATCCCGTGGTTCGTCGAGCGGCTGGGCACCGCACTGTTCACGCACAGCGGCGGACGGCCGGACCGGTCCCTGGCCGAGTGCCTGCACGACGCGATCGAGGACACCTCGGCGCTGCACGTGGACGGTTGCGACCTGGGCCGGCCGGATGCGCCCGCCGCGACGGCGGTGGTGGTGCGGGTGGTCGAGGATCGATTGGAATACCTCGTTTTGTCCGACTCGACGCTGCTGATCGAGCGCGACGAGGATCTGACGGTGGTCACCGACGATCGCCTGGACGTGATCGGGGTGGCGGCCCGGCGACGCCGGGACGCGCATCCCGTCGGCACCCCGGCCTACCTGACGGCGCATCAGGAGTACGAGAACACCCTGCGCGCGGCCCGGAACGTGGCGGGCGGCTACTGGGTGGCGGCGGCCGATCCCGCAGCGGCCGGCGAGGCGCTCACGGGAGGTCTGGCGCTGGGCGAGGTACACGCGCTCGCCGCGCTGAGCGACGGGGCCAGTCGGCTGGTCGACCGGTACGGACTGAGCGACTGGGACCGGCTGATGACCACGCTGCGACACTTCGGGCCGGCTGAGTTGTTGGCCCGAGTGCGGGCCGCGGAGACCTCCGACGCGGACGGGTCCAGGTGGCCGCGCGCAAAGATCTGCGACGACGCGACCGCCGTCTGGGCGCTGGTGTAGGTCTGCCGCACGGGACGCCGGCTCCACCGAAGCCGCTCCGCGATGGGCCCGCTCCGCCGAAGTCCCGCCGCGATGGGCCGGCTTCGCGCAAGACCCGCCGCGCGGGACACCTGCTCCCCCGGGGCCCACGAACGCCGGCCGGGCCCCCGACGACCCGACCGGCGTTCGACCCGCCCACCGAGCTATTTCGGCAGCACGCTCTCGATCGCGGCAATCAGATTCGGGTCGTGCGGGTCGGTCTGCGGACGGAACCGGCCGACGATCGCGCCGTCGGCGGAGAGCAGGAACTTCTCGAAGTTCCACTGCACGTCACCCGAGCCGCCCTCGGCGTCGGAGGCCGCGGTGAGCACGTCGTAGAGCGGGTGCCGGTCCGGGCCGTTGACGTCGATCTTCTCGGTCAGCGGGAACGTCACACCATAGGTGGTGGAGCAGAACTCGAGGATCTCCTCGGCACTGCCCGGCTCCTGGCCCATGAACTGGTTGCACGGCACGCCCACCACGGTGAAGCCGCGTGCGCCCAACTCCTTCTGCAGTTCCTCGAGGCCGGTGTACTGCGGGGTCAGGCCGCACTTGGACGCGACGTTGACGACCAGTGCGACCTTGCCCTCGGTGACGCCGCCCAGGGTCGTGCTCTCCCCCGCCAGCGTGGCGATGGGGGTATCGAGAATGCCCATGATCGTTGTCCTTCCTGCGTGGTGCCGCTCGCAGCGACGCGATCCGATGACGTGAAGCGCTTCGAGACGGCGCGAGTAAGACCTGAAGACTCGACGCTATCGAGCACAGCCGTAGGCTGCCCGACCCGGTCAGGCCGAATCACCGCGCCGGGCGGCGTGGACATCCGCCAGCCCCGCACGCCACCCCACCGCACACGGCCCGGTGATCGCCGCGCGCCTGGCGGTGTCCTGCACCTGTCCGCGCAGCGTGCCCGGCTGCTCACGGACCACCACCTCGGCGGGCAGCCCGCTCAGGTCGGCCATGTGCGCCGCCCACTCCTGCACGCTCACCGGCTCGTCGCCACCCCAGTTGACCACCGTCGCGGGAGTGGACGCCGCGTCCAGCAGGGCCGCCGTCTGGCTGTTGATGTCGTCCTGGTGGATCGGGCTGTACATACACGGATCCCAACGGGTGACGATCGGCTGCCCGGCCAGCACGGCGTCCAGGTGCATGGTCGGCAGGCCGCCGCGGGGGCCGTAGGAGGCATTCATCCGGGCGATCACCACCGGGAGGTCGAAGGCGCGGGCACAGTAGCGCGACACGGCTTCCTCGGCGGTCTTGGAGACCGAGTAGGTCGGTGCGTGCGAGACGTTTGCGTCGCCGAGCGGGTCGCTCTCGTGGAAGACGTGCATCGGGTCCGGGTGCGGCTTGAGCACCGACGCCGTGGACATCACCAGCGCCGCCTTGGCCCGGCGACAGTGCTGGAGCAACAGCCCTGTGCCCTCCGCGTTGACCCGCAGCGCCTCGTCGTAGTCGAGGCCGGGGCCCTGGAAGGTGGCCAGGTGCAGGACGTAGGTGAAGTCCTCGGGCAGGTCGTCGAACGTGCCCGCCCCGAGGTCGACGGCGCGTGTGGTCACGCCCAGCGCGTCCACCCGCTTGCGGTCCTCGGCGTTCGAGAAGCGGGCGATGCCCCACACTTCGTTGTCCCGGGCCAGGTACTCGGTCAGCGGGTAGGCGATCTGGCCCGCGGGACCGGTGATCAGGATCTTCTCGCCGGACAGCATGCGGCTCCTCGGAGGGCTCGGGTACGCGATCCGTACGGGATCCGGCTGCGATCCGTACGCGATGTACGACGTCGAGATCGACGGTACATCTGACGTACCGTCATATCCGAGACGGTGCGGGGAGACCAGGGCGTCCGCACGTGTCGCCGGACACCCCGATGGCGCCCTCCGCACGGGGGTGGCGGAGAGCGCCGGGGGTATCGAGGATGGGCCTGCGTGCCTCGACGGCTTGCCTCGACGCGTCGTCGAGGCACGAACTCAGACCTCGATCTCCTCCTCGACACGCTTGAGGCTGTGTCGGGCCAGCGCGAGGTTGGCGCGGTCCTTCATCAGCACGAGATACAGGAACAGGCCCTTGCCGGCCCGTCCGGTCAGCGGCCGGATCAGGTGGTATTGCTTGCCGAGCGTGATCAGGATGTCCTCGATCTGATCGCTGATGTGCAACATCTCCATCGTGCGCATCTTGGCGCGCATCACGTCGGTGTTTCCGGCGGCCGCCACGTTCAGGTCGAGTTCCTTGCTGCCGCCGAGAATTCCCAGCGCCATTCCGCTGGTGTAGTCGACCAGGGCCACACCCACGGCGCCCTCGATCGTCATTGCTTCCTTGAGGGCCGTTTCCATATTGGCCATGATTGCCTCCGGGGCGATCGGCGGTGCGGCTTTGCGGTGGACTCCGACAGGCTCGTCCTCGGGCGGTACGACACCCGGGGTCGGCGCGGCGACCGGGACCACCTCGGTCGGTTCGGTGTCGCCGGCCGGAAGGGGATCGGCCTCGATTGCTTCGATGACATCCGCCTCGGTCACAGCACCCCGCTCGGTGTCGGACCCGGCCGGCGGGTCGCCTGATCTGCGTCGGGACGGCCTCGACCGCCTCGGGGGTAGTGCCATCTCCGACCGGCTCCTCGCCATCGGGCTCCGCGACGTCGCACCCGGCGCGAGCGACCCTCGCCTGCCCGAATCCGCCCGGACCCGGTCCGTCCTGGCCCGGGACACCGCGGGATCGGCCCGGCCGAACCCGGGCGCCGCGGGCGCCCGTGCGCCGATACCGACGACCTCGGTCGAATTCACGCCCCCGCCGCTCAACTCACGCGCCCCTTCCCCTTTGTATGCGCCCGTCTTTTTGCACATCACCCGCAACCATGCGCGTCGCCCATGACTTGGCGCATCGCTGTGCGGGTCCGGTAATTCGAGTTCGACTGCTTCGAACTCGACCTCCCGGACTCGCTGAACGGCAGCGTAGAAGCAGCCCGAAGCGGATCGCGGGCAATATTCGCTTAATTTCCGGAAACCCGACCCGGACCGCGATGGGGCGCTAAAATCCACGGCTTCGTGCGAACGCACGTCCGCCCGGGGCTGTCCTCGGATGTGACTCGCCGGTAGCGTCGGCCGAGATCCCGCGCGACCCGAGTCCGAGGAGATGGACATGTCCGGCACCGATGCGCAGCAAGCCCAGGACGTGCAGGCTCAGCAGCCGACCCCGCCGCGGCCGGTGTCGCCGGCGGACCTGAGCTTCGCGCTGCCGCCCACGTTCGAGACCGTCGAACAGGAGCGCCGGCACCGCAAGGAACGATTGACCGCCGCGCTGCGGCTGTTCGGCCGATTCGGCTTCGAGGAGGGCGTGGCCGGGCACATCACCGCACGCGACCCGGAGCTCACCGACCACTTCTGGGTCAACCCGTTCGGGATGTCGTTCAAGCACATCACCGTGGACGATCTGATCCTGGTCAACCACGAGGGACAGGTTGTCGAGGGCCGCTTCCACGTGAACCAGGCCGCGTTCGCGATCCACTCGCAGATCCACGCGGCCCGCCCGGACGTGGTCGCCGCGGCGCACAGCCACTCAGTGCACGGGCGCGCGATCTCCGCGCTCGGCATCAGGCTCGAACCGATAACCCAGGACGTGTGCCCCTTCTACGAGGACCACGAGCTGTTCGACGACTACGCGGGCGTCGTGCTCGACGCCGAGGAGGGCCGCCGGATCGCCAAGAGGCTCGGCCCGCGCAAGGCGCTGATCCTGCGCAACCACGGCCTGCTCACAGTCGGGCAGTCGGTCGACGCCGCGGCCTGGTGGTTCATCACCATGGAGCGCTCCTGCCAGGTACAACTGCTCGCCCAGGCGGCCGGCGAACTCAAGCCGATCTCGCCGGAGAACGCGCGGCTGACCCGGGAACAACTGGGCAACGACACGGTCGCCTGGATCAACTACAAGCCGCTGTACGACGTGATCAGCCGCTCCGAGCCGGACCTGTTCGGGGCGGACGGTCCGATGACGATCTGATCACCCGGTATCGGGCGCGGCGCCGGGCCTCCGGGCATCAGGGCCACCGGGCCACCGGCGCATGCTCTTCGATCCATTCCGGTGACCGCTCGATCACCCGCCCGGTGCCCGGTCGGCCCTCATGTCCCTCGACCGGGCGCAATCTCGGCGATATCCGGCCGCGCCGGGAGTCAACCCGCCCGCTTGCGGAAAGTACAAGGACATGTACGAACGCAGCCTTCCGCAGCACTTCGCGCGCTCGGCGCGGCCCGCCCGGTCGGGTGCCCGGTTGTGGCTGCCCGATGTCGAGAGCCCGCTCGACTCCTCGGTGCCGTGGCGCCGAATCGGCCAGTTCCTGGTGGACGTGGTGGCCTCCGCACTGTTGCTCGGGACCGCGATGTTCCTGTTCGTCCTGCTGCCCACCCACCCCGACGGTTCGATCCGCAGCGGTCCGTTGACCGCGACGATCACCGCCGGCGTGGTCGTCGTCGCGGTCGCGATCCTGCTCTGGTACTGGGTGCTGCGACCCGCAGAGCACGACGGGCGCACGTGGGGCATGCAGGTGTTCGGCATCCGCGTCGTGGACGTGTCCGGCGGGCGAGCGGGCCGGCGCCAACTGGGGATCCGCTGGCTGCTGTTGGCCGTCGACACGTTCGCACTCGGCGCGATCGGGCTGACCGCGATGCTCACCGACGGGCGCCGCCGGCGGGTCGGCGACCGGGCGGCGGGCACCCTGGTGGTCCGCGGTCGCGGCCCCGGCCTGGACTGAGTCCGCCGCGAAGCACTCGTGCTCGCCTTCGAGCACCTCGGTCGCCTTCCCGCGGCCCGCGCCGGCGCGTCGACCGCGTTCCGGAATGCGGCTATTGCTCGGCCGCTCCGCCCGCATTGTGGTCTTGCGCACGGTTTGCAAAAGCCACCTTGTCGCCATGTCCATCCGACCACTAGTGTCGGCTCGCCGTGGTGTTCGGGAAGCCGGTTCGATGCCGGCGCGGCCCTCGCCACTGTGATCGGGAAGTTCTCCTCCATCCCCGCGGAAACGTTGATTCGTCGCCTCGGGGAAGCCACTGGGACCGCTTGCGCGGCCCCGGGAAGGCGGAGACGTGAACGTACGACCCGTCAGCCAGGAGACCGGCCACGGCGATCGTCCGTCCACGAGGTGTTGGAGAGGGACCCTTCCTCATGCATATCGCCGAGGGCTATCTGCCCTGGGAACACGCCGCCGCCTGGGGCGTCGCGTCGGCCCCGTTCGTCGTCCACGGCGCCCGCGCGCTCACCCGCGAGGTGCGCGACCGCCCCGAGAACACCCTTTTGCTGGGCGCCTCCGGTGCGTTCTCGTTCGTCCTGTCCGCGCTGAAGATCCCTTCCGTCACCGGGAGTTGCTCGCATCCCACCGGCACCGGGCTGGGCGCCATCCTGTTCCGACCACCCATCATGGCCGTGCTGGGCACGATCACCCTGCTCTTCCAGGCGCTGCTGCTGGCACACGGAGGGTTGACCACGCTCGGCGCGAACGCGTTCTCGATGGCGATCGTCGGCCCGTGGGCCGGCTACGGCACGTATCGGTTGGCCCGCTCGCTGCTCGATCGACGCGGCGGCACGATGCCGCTGGACATCGCGGTGTTCCTGGGCGCGTTCGTCGCGGACCTGAGCACGTACTGCGTCACCAGCGTGCAGTTGGCCCTCGCCTTCCCCGACCCCGACAGCGGATTTCCCGGTGCCCTGGCCAAGTTCGGCGGCATCTTCTCGCTCACCCAGATCCCGCTGGCGATCAGTGAGGGTCTGCTGACCGTCCTGGTCGTGCGCTTGCTGCGGCAGTCCAGTCGAGGCGACCTGATCCGCCTCGGTGTGGTCACGGACGCGCGGGTCGCGGGCGAGGAGGAGAAGACCAAGTGAAGCGCTCGACGAAGATCAACCTGCTGATCGTGCTGGCCGTGGTGCTGCTCGCGGCGCTGCCCGTGGTGTTCGGGATGGGCGATCACAAGGACGAGCCGTTCGCGGGCTCCGACACCCGGGCCGAGACCGCGATCACCGAGAACGACCCCGACTACGAGCCGTGGTTCAGCCCGCTGTACGAACCGCCGTCCGGCGAGATCGAGTCCGGGCTGTTCGCGTTGCAGGCCGCCCTGGGCGCGGGCGTGGTCGGATACATGTTCGGCGTCAAGCGCACCCGTCGCAGGCTTGCGCCGGAGGCCGCGGACACGCCCGACGAGCCGGCGGGCGCGGCCGACGAGGCACCGGTTTCGGCATCGGGTCGCTGATCCCGTGCTGCCGATCGATGCGGCGGCGCATGCGAGTTCGTGGCGCCGCCGCCATCCCGCCGACAAGGCCGTGCTCTCCTTCGGGCTGCTCGGCTGCGCGGTGGCGCTGCCGCCGTGGCCCGGCGCGGTGCTGGTCGCCGGGACCGTCCTGGTCATCGCGTTCGGGTTCGCGAAGGTGCCCGCCCGGCGGCTGTGGCGGGCCGTCCGCGCGCCGCTGGGCTTCGCCGCGACCGGCGCCCTGACGCTGCTCGTGGGCGTCGGCGCGGACGGCGTCGTCTGGGCCGAGGAAGGCCCGCGGCACGCGGGCGAATTGCTGGCCCGCTCCACTGCCGCCGGCCTCGCGATGTTGTTGTTCGCGTTCACCACACCGCTGTCGGACGTGCTGCCCAGACTGACCCGGGTGGGAGTCCCGGCCGCCGTGGTGGACGTCGCGGCGGTGATGTACCGCATGTTGTTCCTGCTCTACGACACGACCGCGCGGATCAACCAGGCGCAGGCCGGCCGGCTGGGCCATCGCACCCGACGGGCCCGGTGGCGCTCGGTGGCCGGGCTCGGCTCGGCGGTGTTCGTGCACGCGTTCGCCCGCGCCCAGCGCTTGGAGGCGGGCCTGGCCGGGCGTGGCTACGACGGGCGCCTGCGGGTGCTGGTGGACGAGGTACCGATCTCGCGCGTCTTCGTGGCGGGCTCCCTGTCCGTGGTGGCGGCGGTCGTCGCCGCCACCCTTCTCCTGGTATCGGTGGTGCCGTGAATCCGTTGCGGGTACGAGAGATCGGATACGCCTACGAGGACCAGCCGCCGGTGTTCGCCGGGTTGTCCCTGACCGTTTCGGCCGGGCGCGCGCTGGCCCTGCTCGGGCCGAACGGGAGTGGCAAGACCACGCTGCTGCGGCTGTTGACCGGCGGCCTGGCGCCGGACTCGGGACACGTCGAGTTGCACGAGGCGCCGATTCGGCACGACCGCAAGGGGCTCACCGCGCTGCGCCGGGTCGTGCAGTTGGTCGTCCAGGATCCCGACGACCAGTTGTTCTCCGCGTCGGTGGCCCAGGACGTCTCGTTCGGACCGCTCAACCTGGGGCTGGATCCGGCCGAGGTGCGCTCGCGCGTGGCCGAGGCACTGGCCGCGCTCGGGATCACCGCGCTGGCGGAGCGGCCGGTGCACCTGCTGTCCTTCGGCCAGCGCAAGCGGGTCGCCATCGCCGGGGCGATCGCGATGCGGCCCGAGGTGCTGGTACTGGACGAGCCGACCGCGGGCCTGGACCCGGCCGGGCAGGAGGCCCTCCTGGAGACCCTCGCCGAGTTGCGTGCGGCCGGGACGACGGTGGTGATGGCGACGCACGACGTGGACCTCGCGCTGCGCTGGGCCGACGATGCGGCCGTGCTCGCCGACGGGCGCCTGCACACCGGGCCGGCGGAGGTGCTGCTCGCGGACACCGCGTTGCTGGCCGCGGCGAGCCTTCGGCCGACCTGGGCCCACGCGGCCGCCGCGGTGCTGGCCGCACACGGGCTGATGCCGGCGGGCGGGCTGCCCCGCACCCCGGCCGAGCTCGCGGCCCTGGCAGTTCGGCCGACCACCCCCGAAACCCACCCGAACTGACCGGGTGCCCCGGGGTGGTCATCCGCCGCCGGCCGGCCCGCCCGGGCCGGTCAGCGCCGACGCAGCAACACCACCGCCCGGTCGTCCCCGACGTTGCGACCGGCCGCCGCCACGATCCGCCGCGCCGCGTCGCGGAAGTCGTCCCGGACCATGCGCTCGGCCTCGCCGAGGAAGCGGTCGATGCCGGTGGCGATGTCCTCGCCGGGCATCTCCACCATGCCGTCGGTGAACAACAGGAGCGCGTCACCGGGGCCCAGCCGGCCCTTGACGCCCTCGAAGCCGGCGTCCTCGATCACCCCCAGGAGCGGGCCGACCGCCTCGATCACCTGCCACCGGCCGGACCCGGCGATCCAGTGCACGCCCGGCGGGTGACCCGCCGAGATCAACTCGTACTCACCCGACTCCAGGTCGAGCACCACGTGCACCGCCGTCGCGAAGCCCTCCGCCCATTCCTGGCGCAACAGGTAGTCGTTCGCCGCCGGCAGGAAGTCCCGCGGGGGCAGTGACCCGAGCAGCCCGCCGAACGCGCCGGAGAGCATCAGCGCGCGCGAGCCCGCGGCCAACCCCTTGCCGGAGACGTCGACGAGCACCACCTCCAGCACCCGCCCGCCGCCGGCCCCTCGGGAGGCGACCAGGAAGTCACCGGAGAACGACTGCCCACCGGCCGGCCGCAGCACCACCTCGGTATGCCACTGCGGTGGCAGCACCGGCATCTCGCCCTGCGCCCGCAACCGGTCGCGCAGGTCGAACAACATCGACTCGCCGCGCGTCCACTGCACCCCCAGCCGGGTCCGCATCCGGGCCATCAGCAGCACGATGCCCGCGATCGCCCCGACCACCAGGACGGTGCCGCCGGTGACCTCGTCGGGATCGTGCACCTGGTGCTGGGCGACCAGGACTCCGGCGGTGGCCGCGTACAGGAGCAGCAGGCTGGGCATCCGCAGCACCAGCCCGCCGATCAGGATGGGCACCGCCGCCATGGTCGCGGGAAACCAGGACGCGTCCACGTCCGACAGCAGGCCGCACGCGGTGACCGAGGCCAGCAGCCCGGCCAGGGCGAACCCGTCCGAGGGCAGGATCCGATGCCGCAGCCAGGACACGACACGCCGAGCGGAGCGCGCCAGTGCCGCGCGCCTCCCGGTCCTGCCCACCCGGTTTCTGCTGCTCGTCGGCGCGGCCACCCCGCGACACTACCGAACGGTCATCAACCGGAGGTTACGCCGACGGCTGACAGGTGGGACACCAGAACAGATTCCGGCCGACCAACTCGGCGGTCCTGACCTCGGTTTCGCACACCAAACAGGGCATGTCGGCGCGCCGGTAGACGTAGACCTCGCCGCCGTGATCGTCCTTGCGCGGCTCGCGGCCCATCGCCTCGGGGGTGTGCTCGGGCCGCACAGTGTCGATCCGGCCCAGCCGCACGCCCTCGCGCATCAGCAGCACCAGGTCGGCCCACATCGCGTCCCACGTCGCCCGCGCGAGCCGGCTGCCGGGCAGCCTCGGGTCGACCCCGAAGCGAAACAGCACCTCGGCGCGGTACACGTTGCCCACGCCGGCGAGCACGTCCTGTTCCATCAACAGCGCGCCGATCGGCTTCGCGCTGCGCTGGATCCGGCGCCACGCCGCCGCCGGGTCCGCGTCCGCCCGCAACGGGTCGGGGCCCAGCCGGGCGTGCACCGCGTCCTTCTCGGCCCGGTCCAGGAGCCGGCACGCGGTCGGCCCGCGCAGATCCGCCCAGGCCGCCCCGCCCGGCACCTTCGCGGCCAGCCGCAGTCGGACCTGGCCGACCGGGTCGGGCAGCTTGTCGCCCTCGCCGAAGGAGAACTGTCCGTACAGGCCCAGGTGCACGTGGATGAAGCGCTCGCCGGAAAACTCCAGGAACAGGTGTTTCCCGTGTGCGTCGGTGGAGACGAGTCGCTCGCCGTCCAGCAGCGCCGCGCTCTCCGCGAAGCGCCCCTGCGGGCTGGTCAGCCGCAGCGGCAGTCCACCGAACCGCTCCTGGTGGGTGGTGGCGAGACGGTGAATGGTGTGGCCCTCGGGCACGCGGCCTCCAACGCAGCGACGACGGTCGGATGGGATGCGGGGTGGTGTGACACCTCAACGCTAGCGACCCGCACCGACACGCCGACGCCCCCGACCGGGCGCACCGATCGGGGGCGGGTGGGTACGGCGTGGACTACGGCAGGGTCGGCAGTTCGCCGGTGTTCTCGTACTTGGTGAGCATGTTGATCCGGCGGGTGTGCCGCTCGGCCTCGCTGTACGGGGTGTTCACGAAGACCTCGAGGAATTTCGTGGCGTCCTCGGGCGAGTGCATGCGCGCGCCCATGGAGATCACGTTCGCGTTGTTGTGTTCGCGGGCCAGCGACGCGGTCTCCTGGCTCCAGACAAGGGCGCAGCGCACACCCTTGACCTTGTTCGCCGCGATCGCCTCGCCGTTGCCGGAACCGCCGAGCACGACGCCGAGGCTGCCCGGGTCGGCGGCCACCCGCTCGCCGGCCCGCAGGCAGTACACGGGGTAGTCGTAGGAGTCGGCCTGTACGGCCGGGCCGCAGTCGACGGCCTCGTGGCCGTTGGCGTCGAGCCACGCGATGAGGTGCTGCTTGAGGTCGTAGCCGGCATGGTCGGAGCCGAGGTAAACGCGCATGGGCCGCAGTCTCTCAGGCGCGGTCCCGAACGTCCCATCAGGGCCGGTATCCACCGGGTGGCGTGTCCGGCGCACCGGTCGGCCGAGGCGGCGCGGAGGGCGGCGGGCCGGCCGGTCGGATGGTGGTGGGGGCGTCGTACGGCGACCTCGGCGGGAAGCCGGGGCCGACGTTGCCCGGTGTGCCGGGCGGGCCGTACGCGGCGGCTTGGCCGTAGACGGTCACCGGCGGCGGCGGGTAGTCGGTCGGGGGCGCCGCCCGGCGCGACGCGGCGTAGCCGGCCACCGCGGCCAGGCCCACCAGCCATCCGGTGAGCAGACCGAAGTAGGTCCCGGCCTGGATCGTGGTCATCGCGTCCTGGAAGCCCGATCCGCCGGGCCTGCGCCCGGCTTCGTCGTGCACGATCGTGAACACGGTCAGCGCGTGGAGGGCGCCGCCGAGCACCAGCGCGAACCAGCCGAGGATGAACGCCACGAACCCGCCGGCGCGCTCGTTCAGGCCGCGCGCACCGAACGCGAGCACGGCCGCGACCACCACGAACAGCACCGCGATGCCAACGTAGCCCGCGGTGACGTCCCTGGTGGTGAAGCTGAAGCGGAATTCGTCGCCGAGATCGCCCTTGTCCGCGATCCACAGCGGATGGCCGACGATCCGCAGCAGCACCATGTACCACTTGCCACTGTCACTGCTCCGGCCCCAGGACTCCTTGAACACCCACTGGTTGCCCAGCCCGGCCACGATCAGGAACGCGACGACGGTTCCGCTGACGGCGATGCGCTTGGTTGCCCCCGGTCTCATGGCACGAGACTAGGCGCCGGCGGTGGCCGCTCGCCAAAGAAATCGGACCCCGTTTCCCCCTGTGCGCGGGGAAACGGGGTCCGATCGGTGACCGGGGGCGTCAGCCGCGCCGGCCGACCAGCTTCCAGGCGGCGGGCAGCAGCGCCATCGCCAGGGCGATCTTGACCGCGTCGCCGAAGAGGTAGTTCTGCATGCCGATCTCGTACGCCCTGGACATCGAGATGCCCAGGTCGTGTGCGAGGTAGGTGAGGCCGGCCGCGTAGATCACCGCGTTGCCCAGCACCATGGTGCCGGCGGTGCGCAGCGGGCTGCGGTCGGTACCGCGCTGGGCCAGGAAGCCGGCCACGGCCGCCGCGAGCACCATGCCGAGCACGTAACCCAGGGTCGGGAACCCGGTGCCGGAGGTGCCCTCCGCGAACCACGGCATACCCGCCGCACCCAGACCCAGGTAGAGCACCATCGCGGCGAGCCCGCGCCACGCGCCGAGCGCACTGCCGGCGAGCAGCACGGCGAAGGTCTGGCCGGTCACCGGGACCGGCGAGCCGGGCACCGGGACGGAGATCTGGGCGGCGAGGCCGACGAACGCGGACGCGCCGACGACCAGCGCGGCGTCGCGCACGGCGGCGCCCTTGAAAACCTGGGCCGGGACCAGATCGGCCAGGACGGGGCGGCGCGCATCGAGAAGGGCAGTGCTCACAGCGGACTCCACACTCTTGTGTTGCGGGACCCGATGAACTTAACCAATCGGACATCGCACGATCACGGGGGTGTCCGACAAGGTACCGATCCGTACTTTGTCGAACACCACCGAAAACGTCAGTCCCGGGTCACAGTTGCAGCGACTTGACCTCCAGGTACTCCTCCAGGCCGAAGCGGCCCAACTCGCGCCCATTGCCCGACTGCTTGTAACCGCCGAACGGGGCAAGCGGGTTGAACGCGCCGCCGTTGATCTCCACCTGGCCGGTACGCAGCTTGCGCGCGAACGCCACCGCGGCCTCCCGACTCGGTCCCCACACCGCGCCGGACAGGCCGTACGGGGTGTCGTTGGCGATCCGCTCGGCCTCCTCCTCGGTGTCGTAGGGCAGGATCGACAACACCGGGCCGAAGATCTCCTCGCGCGCGATCGTCATGTCGCCGGTCACGTCCGAGAAGACCGTGGGCCGCACGTGGTAGCCGGTCTCCACCCCCTCGGGCAGGTCCGTGCCGCCGGTCACCAGGGTGGCGCCCTCCTCGATGCCCTTGGCGATGTAGCCGCGCACCCGCTCGAACTGGGTCGCGTTCACCAGCGGGCCGAGCTTGCCGGTCATCGCCTGCGCGGCCTCCCCCGCGACCTCGACCGCGCGCGGCAGGTCGTCGCGGTGCACCAGCATCCGGGTCAGCGCGCTGCACGTCTGCCCGCTGTTGCGGTACGCGCCGCCGATGCCCGCCCGCACCGCCTTCTCCAGGTCGGCGCCGGGCAGGATCACGTTGGCGGATTTGCCGCCGAGTTCGAGCGCGACCCGCTTGACCGTCGCGGAGGCGAGCTCGGACACGCGCGTGCCGGCCCGGGTCGAGCCGGTGAACGAGACCATGTCGACGTCCGGGTGCGACGCGATCGCCTCGCCGACCACCGGGCCGGTGCCGGAGACCAGGTTGACCACGCCCGCCGGGAAGCCCGCGTCGTGCAGGATCTCGAAGAACAGGTGTGCGGCCTGCGGCGCGACCTCGCTGGCCTTGAGCACCACGGTGCAGCCGGCGACCAGGGCCGGGCCGAGCTTGTTGGTGATCTGGTGCAGCGGGAAGTTCCACGGGGTGATCGCCCCGACCACGCCGACCGGTTCGCGCACCACCAGCGAGGAGCCGATGGTCTCCTCCCACTCGAACTCGGCGGCGAGCTTGACGTAGCTGCCCAGCACGATCAGCGGCAGGCCCAGGTGCACCCGCTCGACCAGGGTCGCCGGGGCGCCCATGTCCGCGATGATCACCTCGGTCATCTCGGCCGAGCGCTCGGCGAGCAGGTCCCGCGCCTTCGCGAGCAGCGCGGCCCGCTCGGCCGGCGGGGTCGCCGCCCACCCGGGGAAGGCGCGCTTGGCTGCGGCCACGGCCAGGTCCACATCGGCGGGCGTGCACTGCGGCACGGTCGCCACGACCTGCTCGGTGTTGGGGTCGACGACGTCGATGGTCTCGGTCGACGAGGGCGTCGTCCACGCGCCGTCGATGTAGATCGTGTCGTAAGCCTTGGTCATGCCGCCGAACTCCTCGCCGCTTGCCACTGGGACATGGCGCCGCGGCCGGGAACGTTCACCGGTGCTCGGCCACGACACCCGCCGAGGGTACGTCGACACGTGTGCAATCCCCAGAGCCGGGCCGCCCCGATTTCCCCACACCCACAGCGCAACCACACAGGTCAGGGGCGCCACGACCGGACAGGATCAGCCGGGGAGCGCCCGGCTCTCGAAGCCGTGCGGCCCGTTCGAGGTCCACACCAGTTCGCCGCTCCGGCCGGTGACCGGGAATTCGCGGGCCAGACCGACCTCGTGCAGGAGCGCGAGCGGCGTGAAGGACACGCCGTATTCGCCCGCGCCCTTGTCGAAGCCCCAGTCCTTGTACACCTCGACGCGATACACCAACCGCACGTCGGGCAACACCGGCGAGCCCGGGATCGCGGTGACGCCGGGCAATACCTCGATCCGGCCGGTGATCCGATACTGCAGGCCGCGCATGGCCAGCCACCAGTCGGTGTCGTCCGCGCGCCGGATCAGCACCCCGTGCCAGTGCGTGGTGGTCTCGAAGACGCTCTCGAGGCCGCCGCTGTCGTGCCAGCGGATCGCCGCGAGCGCCCACCACTCCTCGAAGTGGGTGAGCGCCGCGCGGCGGAACGGCTTGGCCCGCAGCGGCTGGGCCGGGTCGATCACCAACGGCGCGCCACGCCCGATCAGGTAGTGCCGCAACAAGGCGGCTCCCGTGCGCAGTCCCACACACCGCCACAGCGGCACGACCGCGCGCAGCCCGAAGGCGAGCGCGCGGTCGCGCAGCCGCGGCATGCGGGAGCCGTAGGGGGCGTTGCCGTTGGGCGTGCGTGGATCCGGTCGCCCGGTACGGGAGGTGTGGATCACGCTGCTCTGGCGCTCCGGAGCCGTCATTTATCCAGATTAATTAGCTTTGCTTTGCTTTGTAGCCGATTCCGAGCCGGACCCGACAGGTTTCATCCGGTCAGTCGAAACCGGTCAGTCGAAGATCGGTCCCTGGTCACGGGTGCGCTTGATCTCGAAGAATCCCGGCGTGCCCGCGACCAGCACCACACCGTCCCAGAGCTTGCCCGCGTCCTCGCCCTTGGGTGCCGGCGTCACCACCGGACCGAAGAACGACACGCCGTTGACGCTGATCACCGGGGTGCCGACGTCCATGCCCACCCGGTCCATGCCGTCGTGGTGCGACTTGACCAGCGCCTCGTCGTACTCGGTCGAGTCGGCGGCGTCGGCGAGTTCGGTGGGCAGCCCGGCCTCGGTCAGCGCGGCCTCGATCATCTCGCGCGAGAACTCCTCGCCGCCCGGGTGCCGGCGGTTGCCCAGCGCGGTGTAGAGCGGCAGCAACACTTCGTTGCCGAACCGCTGCTCGGCGGCGATGCACACCCGCACCGGACCCCAGCCGCGCTCCAACATCTCCTTGTAGGCCTCCGGGATGTCGTCCCGACCGCTGTTGAGCACGGACAGGCTCATCACGTGCCACTGCACGTCCACGGGGCGAATCTGCTCCACCTCGAGCATCCAGCGCGACGTCATCCATGCCCACGGACACAGCGGGTCGAACCAGAAGTGCGCTATGTCGCGGGCCGGTCCGTTGTCCTTGGTGGTCACTGCGGGTTCCTCTCGATCCTGATGCCTGGTCGCGATGCCTCGCGCCCGGCCGTCGATGACTGTGCAACCCCCGACCGCACCCCGTCATTCCTGGATTCCGACCGAGGATCCGGCCGAGAACCGGGCCGACACAGCCGCCCCCGCCGTGAAAGGATCGCCCGGACCGCAGCCAACCAGGGAGTGATCCAGTGCCCGGCAGGAATCTGACCCGCGAGGAGGCCCGCACGCGGGCCCGGATCCTGAGCGTCGAGGACTACGACGTCAGGCTCGATGTCACCACCGACAGCACGGAGACGTTCCGCTCCGAGACGGTGCTCCGTTTCGGCTGCCGTGAGGCGGGTGCGGCCACGTTCGTGGACCTGCTCGCCCCGGACGTCCACGAGGTCGTGCTCAACGGCCGCGCGCTCGACCCCGCACAGGTCTTCGACGGCACCCGCGTACTGCTCGACGACCTGGTCGAGGGAGCCAACGAACTGCGCGTGCTCGCGTCGTGCGCCTACAGCCGCACCGGCGAGGGCCTGCATCGCTTCGTCGACCCGGTCGACGATCGGGTCTACCTCTACACCCAGTACGAACCGGCCGACTCGCGGCGGGTCTTCGCGAACTTCGAACAGCCCGACCTCAAGGCCTCGTTCCGGTTCTCGGTGACCGCGCCGGCCGACTGGCACGTGGTGTCGAACTCGACCACGCCGGACCCGGTGCCGGTCCGCGAGGGGGTCGCGCGCTGGGACTTCGCGCCGACGCCGCGGATCTCCACCTACCTGACGGCGGTCGTGGCCGGCCCCTACCACGCGGTCTTCGACACCTACACCGGCCCGGACGGCCTGGTCGTCCCGCTCGGCGGGTTCTGCCGCGCGTCGCTGGCCGACGCGTTCGACCACGAGGAGATCTTCGAGGTCACCCGGCAGGGTCTGGACCTGTTCCACGACCGGTTCGACTTCCCGTATCCGTTCGGGAAGTACGACCAGCTCTTCGTGCCCGAGTACAACCTCGGCGCGATGGAGAACCCGGGCGCGGTCACCTTCACCGAGGACTTCGTCTTCCGCTCCAAGGTCACCGACTCGGCGTACGAGAACCGCGCCTGCGTGATCCTGCACGAGATGGCGCACATGTGGTTCGGCGACCTGGTCACCCCGCGCTGGTGGGACGACCTGTGGCTGAAGGAGTCCTTCGCGGACTTCATGGGTTCCTACTCGCAGGGCGTGGCCACCCGCTGGACCGACGCCTGGACCAGCTTCGCCGCCCGCCGCAAGGACTGGGCGTACCGCCAGGACCAGTTGCCCACCACCCACCCGATCGTGGCGGTGATCAACGACCTGGAGGACGCCAAGCTCAACTTCGACGGGATCACCTACGCCAAGGGCGCCTCGGTGCTCAAGCAGTTGGTCGCCTACGTGGGCGAGGACGAGTTCTTCGCGGGTGCCAGGTCGTACTTCAAGAAGCACGCCTGGGGCAACACCACCCTCGCCGACTTCCTCTCCGCCCTGGAGGAGACCTCCGGACGCGACCTCAAGTCCTGGTCGGCGGACTGGCTGGAGACCTCCGGCGTGAACACGCTGCGCCCGGCGATCGAGACCGACGCGGACGGCGTGATCACCTCGTTCGCGGTACTCCAGGAGGCCGCGCCGGCGTTCCCGACATTGCGCCCGCACCGGATCGCGATCGGCCTGTACGACGGCGCCGAGCGGGTCGCCCGGGTCGAGGTGGACGTGGTCGGCGCCCGTACCGAGGTGCCCGAGCTGGTCGGCCGCGTCCGCACGCCGCTGATCCTGCTCAACGACGACGACCTCACCTACGCGAAGGTGCGCTTCGACCCGCGGTCCTGGCAGGCGGTGCTCGACTCGCTCGGCGAGCTCGACTCCTCGCTCGCCCGCGCGTTGTGCTGGGGCGCGGCGTGGGACATGACCCGGGACGGCGAACTGCCCGCGCGCGACTACCTGGCCCTGGTGCTGCGGCACGCGGGTCGGGAGAGCGACGTGGGCGTGGTGCAAAAGCTCCAGGTACAGGTCAAGACCGGCCTGGACCGCTACACCTACCCGGCCTTCAGGACCGAGGGCCTGCGGCTGCTCGCGGCCGGCTCGCTGACCGAGCTGAGGGCCGCGGCCCCGGGCGGCGACCATCAGCTGGCCTGGGCCCGCTGCCTGGCCTCGGCCGCCGCCACGCCCGAGGAACTCGCCTTCCTGCGCGACCTGTTGACCGGTGATCAGGAGGTCGCCGGGCTGGCCGTGGACACCGAGCTGCGCTGGGCGATGTTGCGCGCGTTGTGCGCGGGCGGTGCCGCCGACGAGCCCGACATCGCCGCCGAACTGGAGCGCGACGGCACCGCGGCGGGTCGCCGGCACGCGATCGAGTGCCGCGCCGCACGCCCCACACCCGAGGCCAAGGCCGAGGGGTGGCGACTCGTGGTGGAGACCGACGAACTGCCCAACGCGATGCTCAACGCGGTCATCGCGGGCTTCTCCACGCCCGGTCAGGAGGAGCT
The DNA here is from genome assembly GCF_040605455.1 of Embleya sp. NPDC005575. Classification (NCBI taxonomy): domain Bacteria; kingdom Bacillati; phylum Actinomycetota; class Actinomycetes; order Kitasatosporales; family Streptomycetaceae; genus Embleya; species Embleya sp. NPDC005575. The sequence goes on from NZ_JBEXCV010000034.1 coordinate 45,745, forward strand.
GACCGACCCGTACACCGACCGCTACTTCGCGGCGATCGCGCCGGTGTGGCGGGACCGCTCGATCGAGATCGCCCGCCGGGTCGTGGTCGGCCTGTACCCGTCGGGTCGGATCGACGCCGACACGCTGCGGCGCACCGACGACTGGCTCGCCGCGACCGAGCCGGTGCCGGCGCTGCGCCGGCTGGTCCTGGAATGCCGCGACGACGTGACCCGCGCGCTCAAGGCCCGCGAGCGCGACCAGCGGCACTGAACCACCCCCTCGGACCCCGCCGGCATCCCGAGCGGGGTCCGATCCGTCGGCCGCCCTTCCCCGGCGGCGCCCATCCCACAAGGAGCGCAGCGTGCCCGGAACCAACCTGACGCGTGACGAAGCCCGCGAGCGGGCCCGGATCCTGTCCGTCGACTCGTACGACATCACCCTCGACCTGACCGGCACCGGTGCGACGTTCCCGTCCACGACCGTGCTGAAGTTCGGCTGCACCGAACCGGGCGCGACCACGTTCGTCGATCTGATCGCCCCCGAGGTGCACGAGATCACCCTCAACGGCAAGGCGCTCGACGTCGCCTCGGTGTACGCGGACAGCCGGATCGCGCTGACCGACCTCGCCGAGAGCAACGAGCTGCGGGTGGTCGCGTCCTGCGCGTACATGAACACCGGCGAGGGCCTGCACCGCTTCGTCGACCCGGTGGACGGCAAGACCTACCTCTACACCCAGTTCGAGGTGGCCGACGCACGCCGGGTCTTCGCCAACTTCGAACAGCCGGACCTCAAGGCCACCTTCGCCTTCAGGATCAGCGCGCCGAGCGAGTGGCACGTGGTCTCCTGCTCGCCCACCCCCGAGCCCTCGGCCGGCGCCGACGGCACCTCGGTGTGGGCGTTCGAGCCGACGCCCAGGATCTCCACGTACATCACCGCACTGGTGGCCGGCCACTACCACGCGGTGCGGGACAGCTACACCGCCGCGGACGGCACGGTCGTCCCGCTCGGCGTGTACTGCCGGTCCTCGCTCGCGCCGTTCCTGGACGCGGACAACATCTTCGAGGTCACCAAGCAGGGCTTCGACTACTTCCTGGAGCAGTTCGACTTCGCGTACCCGTTCGCCAAGTACGACCAGCTCTTCGTACCGGAGTACAACGCGGGCGCGATGGAGAACGCGGGCTGCGTGACGATCCTGGAGGACTACGTCTTCCGCTCGAAGGTCACCGACACGTCGTACGAGACGCGCGCGGAGACCATCCTTCACGAGCTCGCGCACATGTGGTTCGGCGACCTGGTCACCATGCAGTGGTGGGACGACCTGTGGCTGAACGAGTCGTTCGCCACCTACGCGTCGGTGCGCTGCCAGGCCGAGGTGACCCGCTGGTCGCACGCGTGGGCCACGTTCGGCAACCGGATGAAGACCTGGGCCTACCGGCAGGACCAACTGCCCTCCACCCACCCGATCTTCGCCGACATCCGGGACCTGGAGGACGTCGAGGTCAACTTCGACGGCATCACCTACGCCAAGGGCGCCTCGGTACTCAAGCAGCTCGTCGCCTACGTGGGCAGTGAGAACTTCTTCGCGGGCGTGCGGACGTACTTCAAGAAGCACGCGTGGGGCAACAGCCGGCTGGCCGACCTGCTCGGCGCGCTGGAGGAGACCTCGGGTCGGGACCTGAAGGCGTGGTCGCGCGAGTGGCTGGAGACCGCGGGCGTGAACACGCTGCGGCCCGCGATCGAGACCTCCTCGGACGGCGTGATCAGCTCCTTCGCGGTGCTCCAGGAGGCTCCCGAGGCGTGGCCGACGCTGCGCTCGCACCGGATCGCGATCGGCTTCTACGACCGCACCGACGCGGGCCTGGTCCGCACCCACCGACTGGAGCTGGACATCACCGGCGCCCGGACCGAGGTCGCGGATTTGGTCGGCCGGACCCGGCCGGACGTGGTGCTGCTCAATGACGACGACCTGACCTACACCAAGATCCGGCTCGACGAGGACTCGCTCGCCTTCGTCACCGATGCGATCGGCGAATTCGTCGACCCGCTGCCGCGGGCGCTGTGTTGGGCCGCCGCGTGGGACATGACCCGCGACGCGGAGATGGCGGCGCGCGACTACCTCAAGCTCGTGCTGGCCGGCGCGGGCAGCGAGAAGGACATCAACATCGTCCAGTCACTGCAGCGGCAGGTCACCAGCGCGCTGGAGCTGTACACCGACCCGGCGCACCGCGAGCGTTCGCTGGCCGAACTGGCGGTCGCGTCCGAGCGCTTCCTGCGCGCGGCCGAGCCGGGCAGTGACCATCAGTTGGCCTGGGTGCGCTGCCTGGCGTCGGTGGCGGCCCGCCCGGACCACCTGGCGATCCTGCGCGGTCTGCTCGACGGCAAGGAGCAGATCGAGGGTCTGGCCGTGGACGCGGATCTGCGCTGGGCGCTGCTGCTGCGCTTGTCCGCGACCGGGGTGGCCACCGACGCCGACGTGGACGCCGAGTTGGAGCGCGACTCCACCGCGGCCGGCCGTCGGCACGCGGCCGCGGCGCGGGCGGCGCGGCCGACGACCGCGGCCAAGGACGAGGCGTGGGCGTCGGTCGTCGAATCCGACGCGCTGCCCAACGCGATCCAGGCTGCGGTGATCGGCGGCTTCGTCCAGCCGGCCCAGCGCGACCTGCTCGCGACCTACACCGAGCGGTACTTCGCCGCGATCGCGGACGTCTGGGCGACTCGCACCAACGAGATCGCCCAGCAGATCGTGATCGGCCTGTACCCGACCCTCCAGGTCTCCCCGGACACCCTGGACCGCACCGACGCGTGGCTCGCGACCGCCGAGCACCCGGCGGGCCTGCGGCGCCTGGTGGTCGAAAGCCGCGACGGGGTGGCGCGGGCGCTTCGGGCGCAGGCGCGCGACGCGCGGTAGCGCGCGGGGTCGGCCGGCCTGCGGTCTGGCGTCCTCGAGCGCCGGACGGGCTGATCGGCCTCGAACGCCGGCCGGGCTGTCGGTTCAGCCCGGCCGGCGTTCGCGGCCACCGGTTGGCGTTGGAGGCGGGTGGCCGGGAGGCGGGCGGTTTTCACGGAAGGGTCAACCCGGTGCGTGCGTTCGCCCACCGGCCCGGTAGCGTGGGTTTCGTGGTGAACAGGAATGCACTTCGCGCCGGGGCCGTGTCGGCCGTTGTCACGCTCATGTCGCTGATCTCGGCGCCGGCCTTCGCGAACATCCGCGACGACGGCGACGACCCGGGTCCCGGCATAGGTATCGGCGAGACCCTCGCGGTCTTCGTCGGCATCCCGGTCCTGGCCTTCGTGGTCATCGCGGGCCTCGTGATGCTTCCGGACATCATCAAGAAGAAGCACTGACTCTCCTCCGAAGCCGCCGACCGGGTCCACACCCGCTCGGCGGCTTCGGCATGTCCCGCCCTCCACCGGACGCGACTGCACCGACCGCGGCTCACCGACCGCGGAAGGCCCGGGCCAACGACACCGCACGCGGGTTGACCGGCAGGTCCTCCAGGTAGACGTGCCGCCCCTGGTCGTCGGCCACCGGCAGCAGCCAGTTCGGGTACTGGTTCCAGGTGCCCGGCAGGTTCTGCGGGCGACGATCGCCCACTCCGTCCGGCAGCCATACGCCGAGCATCCGGCACGGCGTCGCGGCGAGCAGACGGTGCAGCGCCTCGACCGTCTCCCGCTCGCCCGCGCCGGGTCGCAGGTAGCCGCGCCGGCGCAGCAGTTCGAGCCACTGCTCGCGGTCGGCGAGGTCCTCGGCCCGTTCGGTGTCCGCATCCCGCACCAGCAGGTGCAGCCGCTCCCACAGGTCGATGTGCTCGCCCGCGAGCCGGGCCGCGGTGGGCGGCAGGTCGTGCGTGGTCACCGTGGCCAGTGAGCCGGCCCGCCACTGCTCGGGCGGCAGCGGGCAGCCCTTTTCGTCGCGTTCGAACCACAGCACGGACGTGCCCAGGATGCCGCGCTCGGCCAGGTAGGTGCGCACCCACGGCTCCACCGTGCCCAGGTCCTCGCCGATCACCACCGCACCCGCACGGTGCGCCTCCAGGGCCAGGATGCCGACCATGGCCTCGTGGTCGTAGCGCACGTACGCGCCTTCGGCGGGGCTGTTGCCCTTGGGTACCCACCAGAACCGGAACAGTCCGAGCACGTGGTCCACCCGCACCGCCCCGGCGTGCCGAAAGACCGCGCGCAGCAGTTCCCGGTACGCCGCGTATCCCGTCTCGGCCAGCCGCAGCGGATGCCACGGCGGCTGGTTCCAGTCCTGCCCGATCTGGTTCATCGCGTCCGGCGGCGCGCCGCCGGTGGCGCCGAGCGCGAGCACCCGGCCGCCGCGCTCCGAGCCGAGCACCCACGCGTCCGCGCCGTCGGGATGCACGCCGACCGCGAGGTCGTGCACGATGCCCACCGACATGCCCGCGTGCGTCGCCGCGTCCTGTGCGGCCTGCGACTGGTCGGCCAGCACCCACTGGGTCCACCGGTGGAAGTCGAGCGCGCCGGCGAGCCGTTCGCGCTCCGCGGCGACCTCGGCCGAGTCCGGGTCGTGCAATTCCGCGGGCCAGTTCCGCCAGGACGGGCCATACTCCTCGACCAGCGCGCACCACGTGGCGAAGTCGGTCAGCCACCGGCCCTCGCGCGCGACGAAGGCGCGGTAGTCGGCGTCCCGACCCAGGCCGCGCGGCACCTTGTGCACCAGCGCGAGCGCTTTCCGCTTGGCCACCCGCACCGCGTCCCGGTCCAGGTGCTCGGCCCCGTCGTGCCCGTCCCCAGCCTCGGCCCGGAGTTCCTCGGCGACCGCCCGCTCGACCGGGGTCAGGTAGGCGAACTCCGGGATGGCCTCGACCCGGACGTACATCGGGTCCGGAAAGCGCCGACTGACCGGCAGATACGGCGATGGCTCCACCGGCGGCACCGGCGAGGCCGCGTGCAGCGGGTTGACCAGCACGAAGCCGGCGCCCTGGGTACGCGCCGACCACACCGCCAGGTCGGCCAGGTCGGCCAGGTCGCCGATCCCCCACGAACGGCGCGAAGGCAGTGAGTACAACTGGACCATGTATCCCCACGCGCGCTCCGTGGGTGTGGGCAGCACCGCCGGGGTGATCGCGACCGGGCACGAGGCGCGGCTGTCCTCGCCGGTCGCGCTCGGCACGCCCCCCGAGCCCAGCGACTCCTCGGGTTCGGGTGAGCAGCGGGCGTGCAGGGTGTGCCAGCCCAGCGGCAGATCGGCGGGAATCCGGTGTGCGCCGACCGGGTCGCCGAGCGGCCCGAGGTCGGGCCCCGCGCCGAGATCGCGGCGGATCCCGCCGTCCTCCAACTCGATCCACAGCTCGACCCGATGCCCGGCAGGCACATTGACGATGAAGCCGGCCGCCCGACCCGAGCGCAGCACCAGCACCGGCGGCAGCAGCCGGGTCCGGCGCAGTTGCTCGTGCGCGGCGAGCGCGGCCCAAGCGGTCTCGGGTGTCGACGCGTCCACGCCGAGCGCCCCGAGCACCGCTGTCAGCGTCGCCGGGTCGGCGTGCACGGCCTCGCCGCGCCACCCCTGATACTCCGTGGCCACTCCGAACGCGGAGGCGAGCCGGACCAATTCGGGAGACAACTGCGATACGCGTGGTTCCTCCATGCCCGCGAGCATCGCACCCGAACGGTCTCGGTGTCGGCGTGTCCGACCGACACGCGAGCAGGCGTGTCGGATCCGGACCGCGGCTCCGGAGAACCCGTCGAAACAAAAACGGCGACGGGCTCCCCGGAGGAATCCGCCGCCTTCTAGGCGCTCGCGACCTGGTCGAAATGGTCGAAGCCCGCCTCCAGCGCACCGTACGGCGCCAGGTATGGCTCCCAGCGTGGATCGCGGAAGCCGGTGCCCAGGATCCGCCACGCCAGACCGGTGGGTTGGGATGGGGTGCGCGGCATTCGCCAGCCCAGCTCGGCGATGTACCGATCGCTCTTGACGTGATTGCAGCGACGACACGCGGAGACCACGTTGTCCCATGTGTGTTGCCCGCCCCGGCTGCGGGGGACGACGTGGTCGACGCTGGTGGCGGCGCTTCCGCAGTAGACACAACGCCCTCCGTCGCGGGCGAACAGCGCACGACGGGTGAGCGGTACTTGGCCCCGAAAGGGGATACGGACGAAACGGGTCAGTCTGATCACACTGGGTACGGGAATCTCGGTGGTGGCGCTGTGCAGGATGGTGCCTGTTTCTTCCAGGCACATTGCCTTGTCGTTCAGCACGAGGATCAGTGCGCGGCGAACGGGCACCACGCACAGGGGCTCGTACGACGCGTTGAGGACCAGCGAATGCGGCACGTATGCCTCCCTGTGACGCCGACAGCGCGTGGCTCGCGCCGGGGACGATCGGCCTCCAGTGTCCATGGCGGGATACCCCCCGCGCTACCAGGAATCGACAAGGTCACAGAGCGTTCACCTGCACGGGTGGCCCCGCGTGGCCGAGTGGTGACGGTGCGCACCGATGGGGCCGGGCGTCTAGGGTGCGCCCATGACGCGCTCTGTGCAGCCTGCGGAACACGCCCCCCACGAGACCCCGCGCGCCCCCGCGGCCGCCCGTGGCGACACGGTCGACGTGCTGTTCGGGCGCTCCGTCCGGGACCCCTATCGAGACCTGGAGGACCCGGACGCGCCGGCCACCCGCGCCTGGTCCGCCGCACAGGACGAGTGGTTCCACGCCCATGTGGACCATCTGGCCGGACGCGATCGACTGCGCGCGCGGCTGGACGAGCTGCTCGCCACCGGCCTGACCGGGCTGCCCTGTTGGCGTGGCGACCGGCACTTCCTGATTCGCCGCGACCCCGGTCGCGAGCACGCGGTGTTGTTCGTGGTCGAGCCGGACGGGACCGAGCGCGCGCTGGTGGATCCGGTCGCGATCGACCCGACCGGCACCACCACGCTGGACCAGTGGACGCCCTCGGACGAGGGTGACCGGATCGCCTGTCTGCTCTCCACCGGCGGCGACGAGGAATCCCGCCTGTACGTGCTCGACGTGCGCACCGGCGACCGCATCGAGGGCCCGATCGAGCGGGTGCGCGACACCTCGATCGCCTGGCTGCCCGGCGGTGACGCGTTCTACCTGGTGCGCCGGCTGCCGCCGGAGGCGGTGCCCGCAGGCGAGGAACAACATCACCGCCGGGTGTATCTGCACCGGGTCGGCGCCGACCCGGCGGCGGACGTCGAGGTGTTCGGCGCGGGCAGCGAACCGGCCACCTACTTCGGCGTCGGAGTCAGCCGGGACGGCCACTGGCTCACCGTGTCCGCGTCCGCGGGCACCGCGCCGCGCAACGACCTGTGGCTGGCCGACCTGCGGGCGCGTACGCCGGAACAGCCGCAGCTGCGCCCGGTGGTGGTGGGTCTGGACGCACTCACCGGCCTGCGGGTGGGCCGGGACGGACGGCTGTACGTGTTCACCGACCTGGACGCGCCGCGCGGTCGGCTGTGCGTGGCCGACCCGGCGGCGCCGGGGCCCGAGGGCTGGCGCGACCTGGTACCCGAGGAGCCGGACGCGGTACTCACCGGGTTCGCCATCCTGGACGGCCCGCAGGCGCCCCGGCCGACGCTGCTGCTCACCCGGACCCGGCACGCGGTTGGCGAGCTGACCGTGTGCGACCTGGCCTCCGGGGAGGTACTGGCCCGGCCGGCGACGCCCGGCGGCTCGCCCGGTTCGATCGGGGGTCTGGCCGAGCACCCCGAGGGCGGGCACGAGGCGTGGTTCGGCTGGTCGGACTACACCGCGCCGTCGGCGGTGCTGCGCTACGACGGGCGCACCGGCGCGGTCGAGACCTGGGCGGGGGCGCCCGGCACCGCGAGGCTGCCGCGCGTGCACGTACGCCAGGAGTCCTACCGCTCGGCGGACGGCACCCCGGTCCGGATGTTCGTGATCGCGCCGACCGTCGCCCCGGACCGACCCAGGCCCACCGTGCTGTACGGCTATGGCGGTTTCGGCATCGCGCTCGGCCCCGCCTACTCGGCGGGTGTGCTCGCGTGGGTGGAGGCCGGCGGCGTGTACGCGATCGCGAATCTGCGCGGTGGCTCGGAAGAGGGCGAGGAGTGGCATCGCGCGGGCATGCGTGGGCACAAGCAACGCGTGTTCGAGGATTTCCACGCCGCCGCGGAGCACCTGATCGCCCGGGGCTGGAGCACGCCCGACCGGCTGGCCGCGTCCGGCGGCTCCAACGGTGGGCTGCTCGTGGGCGCCGCGCTCACCCAGCGGCCGGAGCTGTACGCGGCGGTGGCCTGCTCGATGCCGCTCCTGGACATGGTCCGCTACGAGCGGTTCGGACTGGGCCGGTTGTGGTCCGACGAGTACGGCAGCGCCGAGGTGGCCGAGGAACTGGACTGGCTGCTGGGCTACTCGCCATATCACCACGTGCGCGCGGGCGTTGCCTACCCGGCCGTGCTGTTCACCGTGTTCGACGGCGACAGCCGGGTGGACCCGCTGCACGCACGCAAGATGTGCGCGGCCCTGCAGGACGCGACCGCGAGTGGGCGCCCGGTGCTGCTGCGCGCCGAGGCCGAGGTCGGCCACGCGGCCCGCTCGGTCTCGCGCACCGTCGAACTCAGCGTGGACACGCTGTCCTTCCTGGCCGGCCGGACCGGTCTGGACCTCCACACACTCGGCGACGAGGCCGGCGAAGACAGCGAAGGCGGGGATCGGTGATATAGCGGTGATCAGCGACAGAAGGTACGAACAAGAGGTATCGCACGAGGCTCCCAGGCCCCGTGACTACTGTGGGGAACCGATCCCCCGCCGCGGGGGGAGGCTCCTCCGCTCGTCGTCCGAAAGGTCTCGTACGTGTCCGCGCCCGTCCCCGGAATCCTGCTGTCGCTCGACGTCGCCCAAGGCGACGGCAAGGTGTCGTCCTGGTTCGACCGACACGGCGAGTCCCTCGTGGTGACGCCGATCCGCATCCTCGTGATCATCCTGGTCGCGCTCATCCTGCGGGCGGTGACCCGGAAGCTGATCACCCAATTGGTCGGCCGGATGGCCAACAGCGGCACGGACAGCAGCGGGCGGCCGGTGACCGGCTTCCTGCTGAACGCCGAACGGCGCCGTCAGCGCGCCGAGACGGTCGGTTCGGTGCTGCGCAGCACCGCGTCCTTCGTGATCCTGGGCATCGCCGGGCTGATGGTGCTCGGCGAGTTCAAGGTCAACCTCGCACCGCTGCTGGCCAGCGCGGGCATCGCCGGCATCGCGCTGGGCTTCGGCGCGCGCAACCTGGTCACCGACTTCCTGTCCGGAATGTTCATGATCCTGGAGGACCAGTACGGCGTGGGCGACCTGGTCGACGCGGGCGCCGCGACCGGCACGGTGGTCGAGGTGGGCCTGCGGATCACCAAGCTGCGCGACGTGGACGGCACCGTCTGGTACATCCGCAACGGTGAGATCAAGCGGATCGGCAACAAGAGTCAGGGCTGGGGCACCGCCAAGGTGGACGTCCAGGTCGGCTACCACGAGGACGTGGACAAGGTGCGCGCGGTGATCTCCTCGACCGCCGAGGCGCTGGCCGAGATCGAGCCGTGGAACGAGCGGATGTGGGGCTCGGCGACCGTGGTCGGGATGGAATCGGTGACGCCGGACGCGGTCGTCCTCCAGGTGCAGATCAAGACCATGCCGGGTCAGGAGCTGCCGGTGGCACGCGAGCTGCGCGGGCGCCTCAAGCGCGCGTTCGACGACGCGGGCATCCGGATCAGCGAGCCGGTCGCGAGCGCGACGGGGCCGGCGAGCGACGAGGGCCCCGCACCGGCTCCGGCCGAACCCGCACCGGTCCCGGTGACCCCGCCGCCGACCCCACCGCTGCCGCAGGCGCCGGGAGCGCCGGGGGCCCCCTGAGCGGGGGCCGGGCGGCGGGCGGTGGTTCGAGGGTCGGCGTCAGGACCGAATGGGTCACCGTCGGGCGCGCCCGCACGGGTCCGTCCCGTGTGTCGCCGAGACTGGGTCGGGTGGACTCTCCCCTGTGTCTGGTCACCGGCGCCACCGGCTATCTCGGCGGCCGGCTCGTACCCGAACTGCTCGCGGCCGGCTATCGCGTGCGCTGCATGGCCCGAAGCCCGGACAAGCTGCGCGACCATCCGTGGGCCGAACGCGTCGAGATCGTCCGCGCCGACGCGCTCGACCCGACCGAGGTCCGCCGCGCCCTCGACGGCGTGGACGTCGCCTACTACCTGATCCACGCGCTCGGCAGCGGCCCGCGATTCGCCGTCACCGATCGCGAGACCGCACGCACATTCGCCGCCGCGGCCGAGAACGCGGGCGTCGGCCGGCTGGTCTACCTGGGCGGTCTCGGCCCGGCCGACGGCTCCGCCGCCCGCGACTCGTCCCCGCATCTGCGCTCGCGCGCCGAGGTCGGCGAAATCCTGCTCGACTGCGCGGTGCCCACGGCTGTGCTGCGCGCCGCGGTGATCATCGGCTCGGGGTCGGCCTCCTTCGAGATGTTGCGCTACCTGACCGAGCGGCTGCCGGTGATGGTCACGCCGCGCTGGGTCGCTTCGCGGATCCAGCCGATCGCGGTCCGGGACGTGCTGCACTACCTGGTGGGCTGCGTCGCACTGCCCCCGGAGGTCGACCGCGCCTTCGACATCGGCGGCCCCGACGTGCTCACCTACGAGCAAATGATGCAGCGCTACGCGGCGGTGGCGGGCCTGCGCCGGCGCCGGGTACTGCCGGTGCCGATGCTCACCCCGTCGTTGTCCAGCCACTGGGTGGGCCTGATCACTCCCGTGCCCGGTGGCCTGGCCCGACCGCTGGTGGAGTCACTGCGCAGCGAGGTGGTCTGCCACGAGCACGACATCGCGCGCTGGATCCCGGACCCGCCGGACGGCCTGACCGGCTTCGACCGCGCGCTCGAACTGGCCCTCAAGCGCATCCGGGACGCGGACGTGGCCACCCGCTGGTCCTCGGCGGCCGTGCCCGGCGCCCCGAGCGATCCGCTGCCCACCGACCCGGACTGGGCGGGTGGCTCGTTGTACGAGGACGTCCGCGAGGCGGAGCCGGCCGCGTCCCCGGTGGCCGTGTGGCGGGTGATCGAGGGCATCGGCGGCGAGAACGGCTGGCACTCGTGGCCGCTGGCCTGGTCGGTGCGCGGTGCGCTGGACCGGATCGCGGGCGGCGTCGGGCTGCGCCGCGGCCGTCGGGACCCGCATCACCTGCGGGTCGGCGACTCGCTCGACTTCTGGCGGGTCGAGGAGGTGGTGCCCGGCGAGCTGCTCCGGCTCCGCGCGGAGATGCGACTGCCGGGCCTGGCCTGGCTGGAATTCGCCATCTCGTCCGAGGGCGGCCGGACGCACTACCGCCAGCGCGCGCTGTTCCACCCCCGAGGACTGCTCGGGCACGTGTACTGGTGGGCCGTGTTCCCCTTCCACGGCATCGTCTTCGGCGGCATGCGCAAAGGCATCGCCCGCGCCGCGGAGCGATCGGGTTGAGCCGCTCCCGGCCGAGCATCCCCGGGCCGCCGGGCCATCTGGGAGGATGGGACGGTGACCGAGATGCGAGAGCCGGAACCGAGTCTCTACGAAGCCGTGGGCGGCGAGGAGACGTTCGTCAAGCTCGTGCACCGCTTCTACCAGGGCGTGCGCGAGGACCCCCTGCTGCGCCCGATGTATCCCGAGGAGGACCTCGCCGGGGCCGAGGACCGCCTGCGGATGTTCCTGGTGCAGTACTGGGGCGGGCCGCGCACCTACAGCGAGCAGCGCGGGCACCCTCGGCTGCGGATGCGGCACGCGCCGTTCGCGGTGACCGAGGAGGCCCGGGACGCGTGGCTGCGGCACATGCGCGCGGCGGTCGACGACATCGCGTTGCCCGCCGAGCAGGAGAACATCCTGTGGGACTACCTGGTCTACGCGGCGCAGTCGATGGTGAACCGACTCGACTGACGCGGCGGCAGCCACATCCGCGATCCGACGGAGGCGGCCGATGAGGCGTGGTTGGTGGCAGGACGCGATCTTCTACCAGATCTACGTGCGCAGCTTCGCGGACGGGGACGGCGACGGGGTCGGCGATCTGGGCGGCGTCCTGAAGCGGCTGCCGCACGTGCGGGACCTGGGCGCCGACGCGATCTGGCTGACTCCCTTCTATCGGTCGCCGATGGTCGACGCGGGCTACGACGTCGCGGACCCCCGGGACGTGGACCCCGTGTTCGGCACGCTCGTCGACGCGGACCGGGTCTTCGAGCGCGCCCACGACCTCGGTCTGAAGGTCGTGGTGGACGTGGTGCCCAACCACACTTCGCACGAGAGCGCGTGGTTCGCCGCGGCACTGGCCGCCGCCCCGGGTTCGGTGGAGCGCTCCCGCTACCTCTTCCGCGACGGCCGGGGCCCGAACGGCGCGGAGCCCCCGAACAACTGGCTGTCCCAGTTCGGCGGCCCGGCCTGGACCCGGATCACCGAGCCGGACGGTGCTTTTGGCCAGTGGTATTTGCACCTGTACACACCCGCGCAGCCCGACCTGAACTGGCGCAACCTGGAGGTCCGTAGCGAGTACCTGTCGATCCTGCGCTTCTGGCTGGACCGCGGCGTGGACGGCTTCCGGATCGACGTCGCGCACGGTCTGGTCAAGGCACTCGGCCTGCCGGACGTGCCGGACGGCGTCCCGCAGGGCTGGGCGGGCCGGCTGGGGCATCGGCTGCCGTACTGGGATCAGCCCGAGGTACACGACGTGTACCGCACCTGGCGCCGGTTGCTCGACTCGTACGCCGGCCCCGACGCGCGCATCGCGATCGCCGAGGCCTGGCTGCCGGAACCCGCACGGCTGGCCGCGTACACCCGGCCGGACGAGCTGCATCAGGCGTTCAACTTCCCGTACCTGCTTGCCGGTTGGGACCCGGACCGGCTGCGCGAGGTAATCGACGAAACGCTGCACGCAGCGGGCTCGGGTGGGGTGGCACCGACTCGCGCGACGGCCTCGGGTGGTGCGGCGCCGAACTGGGTGTTGGGTAATCACGACGTGGCGCGGGCGGTGACCCGGTTCGGTGGCGGGCGGGTGGGGGTGGCCCGGGCCCGGGCCGCAGCGTTGCTCGAACTCGCGCTGCCCGGCTCGGTCTACCTCTACCAGGGTGACGAGTTGGGCCTGCCCGAGGTCGAGGACCTGGCCGCCGAGGTACGTCGGGACCCGGTGTTCCTGCGCTCGGGCGGGCGGTTGCCGGGTCGCGACGGATGCCGGGTGCCGATCCCGTGGGCCGGCCACGCGCCACCGTTCGACTTCTCTGCGGGCGGCGCCCCGTGGCTGCCGCAGCCCGCGTCCTGGGCCGAGCTGACCGTCGAGGCCCAGGAGCGCGACCCGGACTCCACGCTGGCGCTGTACCGGGCCGCGCTGCGGATCCGCCGCACCCACCCGGCCCTGGGAGTGAACTCGACTTCCCCATGGCCGACTTGGGTCGACGGGCTGCCGGCCGGCGTGCTCGCCTTCACCCGGGAGCCGGGGTTCGCCTGCGCGGTGAACCTGACCGACGGCCCGGTGTCGGTCCCGGTGCCGACGGGCGAACTGCTGCTGGCCTCGGCTCCGGTGGGTCCGGTCGCCGGCGATCGACTCGTGGTGCCGTCGGACACGACCGTGTGGTGGTCGAGCGACGGCCGGGTCAGCGGGTGAAAAGCAGGCCGGGGGCGTCGGGGCGGCGGACCGAAACCGAGCCGTAGCGGGCTTCGAGGCGCAGCCAGGCCCCGACGGTCAGCACCTCGGCCCGGGCCTCTGGGTCCGGTGGACCCAGAAAGCCGAAGGATTGGGCGGCGTGCGCGGCACGCAGCGGGAGTCGGCCGGGCAGCGGTCGGGTCCAGATGCCGGCGGCGATCCGGTCGAACTCGGCGCGCGGCATCCCCGGTTCGGTCCGAGACCGGAACTCGGCGACGCCGGCCGCCACTTCGCGGCCCAGGTCGAGCACACCCAGCTCGGCTACCCGTTCCCAGCCGGTGCGCGGCGGCAACATGCCGGCCCACCCCGGACCGGTCACCGACGCCGGCAGGGTCACACTCGCGTCGTCCGCGATCGCGTCCACGAGTTGCCCGGCGGACACGGTCGCGTCCGCCGTCGCGGGTACGGCCAACTCACTGGCCCGCAGCGTGATCACGCCCGACGCGGCTTCCCCGAACGGCGGATGACCGAACGTACCGAGCACCGACCCCTCGGCCCGCACCCGCACCACCGCGCGGCGGTCGTAGCGCAGCAGTCGGGTCAGATAGCCGCCCAGGTCCGCAGCGGCGGCCGAATCGGCGAGTCGCAGCACGGTCATGGCCGGATCGGCCGCCCCGCCGGCTCGTCCTGCGGCTCGACAAAGCGCTCCAGGTAGGCCCGCTCGTCCTCGGTCAGTCGCCGGGGCCGCTGCTCGTCGAGCGAATACGGCACCAGTACGGACAGCGCCGTCGCGTACACCTGCTCGTCGTCCTTGATCTGGTAGGCCAGCGTGAACCGGGCGGCACCGATCCGGGTCACCCAGGTCTCCACCCGCACCGGCTCGGCGCGCCACACCAGCGGCCGCTTGTAGTCGATCTCGTGCCGGGCGATCACCACGCCCTCGGAGAGCGACTTGGCTCCTTCGCGCTGCCCGAGGGTGAACATCATGTCCACGCGCGCCTCCTCCAGGTAGCGGAGGTACTGCACATTGTTGATGTGCCGGTAGGCGTCCATATCGGACCACCGAAGCGTCGCCTGGTAGATGTGCCTGGCCACGTGCCCAGTCCCCTTCTCTGATTCCCCGTCGATATTTCCCTGTCGATGTTCCCTGTCGATGCGACCCGCGTGCCGACCGGCCGGTTGATGCCGGTGGCCTGCCGTATGCGGGCATACGACAGGCCACCGGTTACGCCGTACCGACCGGATCGGTCAGTTGCGCTTGAGCTTCTTGTACGTCGCACGGTGCGGCCGGGCCGCGTCCGCGCCCAGGCGCTCGACCTTGTTCTTCTCGTACGACTCGAAGTTGCCCTCGAACCAGAACCACTTCGACTCGCCCTCGTAGGCGAGGATGTGCGTGGTCACCCGGTCCAGGAACCAGCGGTCGTGCGAGACGACCACGGCGCAGCCCGGGAACTCCAGGAGCGCGTTCTCCAGGCTGGACAGGGTCTCGACGTCGAGGTCGTTGGTCGGTTCGTCGAGCAGCAGCAGGTTGCCGCCCTGCTTGAGCGTCAGCGCCAGGTTCAGGCGGTTGCGCTCACCACCGGAGAGCACCCCGGTCGGCTTCTGCTGGTCCGGGCCCTTGAACCCGAACGCGCTGACGTAGGCCCGCGACGGCACCTCGACGTTGCCGACCTTGATGTAGTCCAGGCCGTCGGAGACGACCTCCCACAGGTTCTTCTTCGGGTCCAGGCCACCACGCGACTGGTCGACGTAGGAGACCTTGACCGTCTCGCCGACCTTGATGTCGCCCGCGTCCGGCGTCTCGGCGTCGATCAGCATCTTGAACAGCGTGGTCTTGCCCGCGCCGTTCGGACCGATGATGCCCACGATGCCGTTGCGCGGCAGTGTGAAGGACAGGTCGTCGATCAGCAGCTTCTCGTCGAAGCCCTTGGTGAGGTGGTCCACCTCGACCACGACGTTGCCCAGGCGCGGACCCGGCGGGATCTGGATCTCCTCGAAGTCCAGCTTCCGCATCTTGTCCGCCTCGGCGGCCATCTCCTCGTAGCGGGCCAGGCGCGCCTTGCTCTTGACCTGGCGGCCCTTCGCGTTGGAGCGGACCCACTCGAGCTCGTCCTTGAGGCGCTTCTGCCGCTTGGCGTCCTTCTGCCCTTCGACCTTCAGGCGGGTGGCCTTGGTGTCCAGGTAGGTGGAGTAGTTGCCCTCGTAGGGGTGCAGCCGACCGCGGTCGACCTCACAGATCCACTGGGCGACGTTGTTCAGGAAGTACCGGTCGTGGGTGACCGCGACGACGGTGCCGGCGTACTTCTCCAGGTGCTGCTCCAGCCACTGGACGCTCTCCGCGTCGAGGTGGTTGGTCGGCTCGTCCAGGAGGAGCAGGTCGGGCGCTTCGAGGAGCAGCTTGCACAGCGCCACGCGGCGCTTCTCGCCACCGGAGAGGTTCACGATGGGCCAGTCGCCGGGCGGGCAGCCCAGCGCGTCCATGGCCTGTTCGAGCTGGGAGTCGAGCTCCCAGGCGTTGGCGTGGTCGAGCTGATCCTGCAGCTCGCCCATCTCGGCCATCAGCTCGTCGGTGTAGTTGGTCGCCATCTCCTCGGCGATCGCGTTGAACCGGTCAAGCTTGCCCTTGATCTCCTTGACGCCGTCCTCGACGTTCTCCAGGACGGTCTTGGACTCGTCCAGCGGAGGCTCCTGGAGCAGGATGCCGACGGTGTAGCCGGGAGACAGAAACGCGTCGCCGTTGGACGGCTGCTCCAGTCCGGCCATGATCTTCAGAACGGTCGACTTACCCGCGCCGTTCGGGCCGACGACGCCGATCTTGGCTCCCGGCAGGAAGCTGAGCGTCACGTCGTCGAGGATCACCTTGTCGCCGTGCGCTTTACGCGCCTTGCGCATGGTGTAGATGTACTCAGCCATGCGTCCAAGCCTATGGTCTGGCGAGCAGTGCCCGTGCATGGGTGCCCGAGGGCGCGGGATTGTCGGGCTGCGTGGGTGCCCGCAGGGCGCGGGATCGTCGACCCGGGGCCTCTGGACCGGCCTGTCGCCCGCTTGTCCTCGAACGCCGGACGGGCTGGAGAGTTCCCGGTCGGCTTCTCGTGTCTTGGGCCGAGGTGGTGACGTCGGGTCCCGACGCGCCTGGTGCGCGTCGGGACCCGACTGTCATCGTGGTTCGAGCGGTGGTGCCTCTATCAGGCAGCGGCGCCGTTCGAGCCGTTGTTGCGGCGGCGCATGTAGAACACCAGACCGCCACCCGCGAGGAGGAGCGCACCGGCGCCGCCCAGGATCGCGGGAGTGTTGCTGCTGTCGCTACCGGTATCGGCCAGGTTCGGACCCTTCGGGTTCACCGGAGCCGGAGTCCCGCCGGTGCTGCCACCCGAGGTGCCACCGGTCACACCTTCGGTGGCGCCGGCGGTCTTGCAGTCGAGCGTGCCGGTGAACTCCTTCACGGTCTTGCCGTCGGGGCCCACGATGGTGATCTTGTACGCCTGGTCTTCGGCGACCTTGACGACCTGGTCGACCGACTTGCCGGCCTCGACGGTGGTTTCCTTGCCGTCGAGCTTGAACTTGTACGACTCGTCGCCGTTGTTCTTGACGGTGACCTTCACGCCGCCGTCGACGCAGTCCTTGGTGGCGTTGATCTCCGGGAGCGGGCCCTTGCCGGGGTTACCCCACTTGGCAATCGCCTCGTCGGAGGTCTGCACCTTCTGCTTGTCCGCGACGATCAGCAGCTGGCTGGTCGACCCGTCCTTGTTGACGCCCTGGAAGACCCGACCCGCCTGCACGGTCGACTCGCCGGAGACCTGGAGGGTCGAGCTGCCCGCCTTGGTGGCCTTGGACGCGTTCACATAGAGCTTGTCGCCGTTGCCGACCTTGTCGACCGGCTTGCCGTCGGCGTCCACCAGGGCGGCCTTGCCCTCGGAGTCACCGGCGAGCAGCTTGGCGTTGATCGACTTGCCCTCGGCGTTGGTCTTGACCTCGAACGGGCCGATACCGGGCTTGTCGTTGATCTTGCCGGCCTTCTCGCCCGGGGTCACCGAAAGCGAGACGGGGGGCTCGGTGACGTCGCCCTTGTTGGAGTCACCGATGAGGTACTTGTAGAGAGTGACGAGTTCGGCGTTGTTCTTGTTGCCGGTGTCGTCCAGGTTCTGGCCGTCGGTGAAGTGCCAGATGGCGGCCTGCGTGGCGGCTGCGGCCTCGCCCTCGCTCAGCTTCGGCGTGCCGGCCGCCTTGCGAACGCCCTCCAGATCCACCGTCGGGAACGAGTTCAGCAGAACCCACTTGACCTTGGCCTTGTCGGCCTTGGTGCCGAAGGAGGTCTCCTTCCAGCCCGACTCGTCGTACTTCGCGTCGCTACGCACGAGGGTGTGGAAGTCGATGCAGTAGGTGCGCAGGATCTTGCCGTCCACCTGGAGCTTCAGGATCGAGGCGCGCAGCGCGCTCTCTTTGCCCTTCAGGAAGATGTCCGCACCGACATCGCCGCCCTGGTAGACGCCCTTGGCGCCCTCCGCGTTGGCCGCACCCGCGAAACCGATCACGCCGGCCGCCGCCAAGCCGCCGGCGATGATCATGGCCGACAAGCGGGTGGCCGTCCGTCCCGGTGTACGGAACATGTGGTGGTCCCCTCGAAAAATGTAAGCCGACTCGCGCGGCGCATGGTTCCCCCGAGCGAGGCGCGAGTAAAGAACCGTTGAATGGTATGAGCAACGGGCCTACCTCTCGCGACCCGGGGCAGGCATTTGTTTCACGTTCTTTACCTCGGGAGAAGATCCACGTCGAGGACGTCAATTCGGATATCGCGAAGTCGACAAGTCTTCGCCGGATATAGCCGTCTATGCGGTATGGCAAGCCGCATAAGTGCTGATCAGGGCGATCTCATTCACTATTGATTTGTCAAGGTGCAAAACCGCGTGAATCGGTCCTTCTATGATCAATGACTTGACTCTGACGCTATCCGCCTCCACGATCCGACTCTTTCCGGCCCCCCATCCCACCGGTTGAGCGACATGCGGCGATTGACCCGTTTGGGGCGTATCGCTCCACCGGCATCGTCGTCACAATTCTGTTTCAGATTCTTCCCAGAAACCGACTTGAATTATCGCCGACGTCGCCAATGAATGGCTTTCTCGAACATGCGATCCGCGTCGGCACAATTCACGCGGCCTCCTCTTCGCCGATGGATCCGAGGTGGGACTCGATCGCGAGGGTGCCCTGTTCGGCCATCGATCCCGCCGCTCCGCCGTCCGCCACGACCGCCAGGCGCGCCGGCCGACCCACCCGGCGAAACTCCGCGATCCCCCGAGCCAGGTCGTGTCCCACCGACGACGCGTCGATCTCGGTGACGGTCCACCACCTCCCCTCCCGCTCCCACTCGCGCACCCGCAGCCGTCCGGTCACCACGAGCGGATCGCCCTTGTCGATCGAACTCGTCACGTTCTCCGCCAACCCCCGAAAACACACGATTGTGTAAAAGGACGCGTCCCCCGAGACCCACGTCCCCGTCTCGCGGTCGAAGCGCCTGGGCGACACCGCCATCCGAAATCGCGCCAAGGGCACGCCGGCCTGGGTCATCTGGACCCGGACATCGCTCGCGGCGTTGCCGATCACCGTCACGTACGTGTCCACGCTTGCCTCCGTGTGTCACCGGCGTGCCCCGCAACATCGCCGTCCGCCCTTGACGATCCGGCATCCGACGGACGCCCGGCGCAGGCCCCGGCGGGCTGTGGACAACTCGGCCCCTGTGCATCACGCGGGATCGCCCGCGTGAGTGGCACCCAGGCCGCCCGTCACTCACGTGAGTGACGGGCGGCCTGGGTGCCT
>NZ_JBEXCV010000035.1:0-64603 GCF_040605455.1 Embleya sp. NPDC005575
CCTCCACCGGACTCGACCCGGTCGTCGTAATCGCCACGTCGGTCATCGGATACTCCCTTTGCTCAGGGTGTACACCGAGTCCTTGATAGTCCCTGACTGATCGTCGGGGTGTCCACCTATCGACCGATTGACGAACAAGATCGCCTGGGGCGGCGCGCATCGGATCCAGCGTCCAAAGGGGGTCCAACCCAGGTAAGCCCAAAAGCCGCCGTCAGTTGATCTTGAGGTCTTGAGCCTGCTCGTGGGCATCGCCCTGCGGCTCAGGAGTCGGTGGTGAGGCGTTCGATGGCGGCCTGGCGGCCTGGCGGTCTTGTCGGGAAGGCAGGGAGTAGCGGCGGGCGGTTTCGACGGAGTGGCCGAGGAGTTCGGCGACGGTGACGATGTCGGTGCCCGCGCGGGTCATGGTGGTGCCGGCGGTGTGGCGGAGGACGTGGGGGGTGAAGTCGGCGTCGCGGCCGATGGGGATGCCTGCGGCGTCGGCGATGGTGGTGAGGATGTCGTGGACGGCGCGTACGGTCAGCCGCTGCCCGCGTCGGCTGAGGAAGAGTGCGGGTTCGTCGGCCTGTGGCCATGTGCGGCGTTCGGTCAGCCAGGTGTCGAGGGAGTTTCTCAACCGCCCAGACCGGTCGCCGTAGGCGACGGCGTCGTGGTGTATGCGGATGCACTGGGTGAGTGGACCGCCTCACAGATCACCGACTTCGATGCCGCCGAGAACTGCGTTGGTGTCGTCGAACTGGACTGGTCGGCCCCCGAACCCGCAACCGGCGCCGACCTGGGCGGCGTGCGGCCGCTCCGGCTCACCCACCACAGCCGGAACGGCAAGCTCTCGCACTGCGACCACTCGTGGGGCCTGTCGCGGAGCTTCACGGTGATCGGCTCCCTGCCCCCGATGGTGACCGAGCTCTCGTACGCTTACGCCTCCTGCCGGGGCCCCAGTAGCAACGGCCGAGCTTTGCGAAACGCGTGCTCTCACTGTCCGGGGACGAGAAGACCGTCCACGTGGCCGGGAGCTGGGACCTGCACGAATACCGCCATTCGAGCCTGACACATCTCGGTGAGGCGGGGGCGAGTCAGCTGATGCCGTCCTGCGGGACATGGTCGTCGACCACGGGCCGCTGCCGGCCGCCCAGGTCATGCTGCCGGCCTGGGGAATCGCCCACGCCCCCACCGACATCCACGCCGCGAACGTGGTGCACCGGGACCTCAAGCCCGGCAACATCCTGCTGGACGAGAGCGGTCCGAAGGTCATCGACTTCGGCATCGTCAAATCCCTGACGCAATCCGTGACCTACCGCAGCCACTCCACTCGGATCGGCACCCCGCTGTACATGTCGCCCGAACAGGCCATGGGCCGCACCGTGGACACGGCCTCCGACGTCTTCGCCCTCGGCTCCACCCTGTACTTCCTCGCCACCGGCCGCGAGGCGTTCGCCGCCGAGAACGAGTGGGGCGTTGCCCACCGCATTGCTGCGGACGACCCGGAAGTGTCCGTCCTCGCCCCGCCCCTGCGCCGACTGGTCGTCGCCTGCCTGCACAAGGACCCCAAGCGGCGCCCGACCCCGGCGCTGGTGCGTACGTGGTGCGAAGAGGAGCTGGGTGACGCGCCCGGTCGGATGGTCGGGTTCACGGTCGCCGCGCTGGGGGTCGCGGTGCCGGCGGCGGGGATGACGGACGACTCGTCGTACGCCGGACTGCTGCCCGGCATCGTCGCCTTCGGGCTGGGCGCCGGCATCGTGTTCACCACGATGTGGGTCGCCGCGGCGTCGGGCGTCGCGGACGTCGAGCAGGACGCCTCCCGACCGGCGTCCACCGCACTCCAGTCGGCTCCGGGGGCCGGCCTGGCGGTGCTGGTCTCGGTGGGCGGGATCCGGACCGCCGTGGCGGTGATCGCGGTGGGCGCCCTCATCGGTCTCCCGGCCCCGCCGGGAGACCGATGAGGGCGTGCGGCCTCCTGCCGATCCGGCCGGGCCTGCCGATCCGATCGATCAGTCGTCTTCGTCCTCGGCGCGGTCACCCTCGGCCTGCGACGTCTCGTAGGCGTGGGCGGTCTGCTCCGATGTGGCGTCTTCATCGGACAGGCGCATGTCGCTTCCCCGCACCACAACGCGCGGGGGCGAGTGCATTCCGTGGTGGTCGTCATAAAGCCGGTGCTTGCCGCGCACCTCGGTGTCAGGCATGGAAACCTCCTGCGGCCCACCGCACCCGGCGGTGCCGGGTGCGGTTCCGCTGTGTCTCCAGTGTCCCTCTTCCGCCGCTGCTGCACGCGGGGTGTCGCTCGGGTTTGGTGGGCGCTGTCGCAGTTGGTCGCGGCGGCGTGTCAGGTAGGCGGTCTCGGGGGTATTGCCCGCCAGGTCGATGGCTGTGTCGTACGCAACCGGTAGATACCGTAGTCGGCCCCGCACGTGGGAATCATTCCCAGGCGCGCCGGGCGGTCGGCCTCGCACGGGCGGGGATGTTGCCTCACTGCCACGCACCCACGTCGTCCAGCGCTGTGTCGGCCTCGTATCCGTGGAGCGGCCGACACGGTGTCGATTCGACATCGACATCGACACCGCCCCGAGCACGGCAACGAGCTTGTGTTCGGGCGCCCAGCAACCTGGGGGCGCGCATCAGGTCGGAGGTGACTGCTCGGATGCGAGTGTCAGGCGCAGGCGTCGGCGGGCCTTCTTCAGGAGGTGCGGGCCTGTCGGTCGGTGACCTCGAGGAAATACGCGCTCTCGGCCGAGGTGAAGCCGTCCACCTTGAGCGCCGGCGCGATGCCCTCGGACGCTGCATTCCGGGCGCCGGCTTGCGACCGCCCTGAGCCTGCTGAGAAGCTCGCCAGTCATGAGCCACAGGCAGTCCCGAAATAATTTCATGCACTTTATCAGTCGGTGGTCGAATTAAAATCTGCGAATTTGGAGCCCAGATTACATTCTGAACCGCCTGTTGATCGGCAGCTCACATTTTCGATCTCCGAATCAACTCCGCCGAAGACCACCGCGTAACTTTTGTTGGAGTTTGGCGATTTGATTGTACGCTCGTTGGATACATTCCCCCCCTTTCGAACCACGGTCACGTTTCCGATCGTTGCATCCACGACACCGTAAGCTACGATATCCCCTTTTTTGAATCTCTGGATTGCCACATTCATTGGATTGCCTGCCCAGTATTCGAGGCCGCAAGCAGGTGCGCTGCGCTCCGTATTATATTCGACACTCAAGCAGGTGGATTCAGATTGGCCTCGAGTTTCGTAAGCCTTCCAAACGGAGCCGTTCCACTCCCCGGCGCCTATCTCCTGCTTTTGGGATGCGGTCGCCTGTTCGCGCTCTGGGGTGCCGGGGCTGTTCGTCGAACAGGCTGAACATATCAACATGAAAAGCAATGTGACTGCATATCGGAAGGTGCGTTTCCGTGTCCTAATTTTGACCACCGAGACTTCCGTGGGTGATTGTTTGGTCAATAGATCATGGAGTTGAGTGACGGGCATTTGCCCATCACTCAACTCCATGAAAACTCCAAAAAACGCAAGTTCTACCAGGAAGTGGCGCGGCCCTGTACGCCAGTCAGGTGGGTATATCCGTGTGCGGTCACCCGGACGTAGTTGTTGTATACGCCGGAACCAATCGTCTGGCAATATTCGCCAGTGCCGCGGATGTCACCGCTTGCCCACTGGCGATTTGTCGTGCCGGATTCGCGAATCGAGAAGAACCAGCCGTGTGCCGACCCCCAAGGTTCGCTGTAGTTTGCCACACGCGCGCAGCCCTGTACGTTCCATCCGGCTACGTCGCCGGTGCCCCCCTTCCAGAAGTCGCTTGCAAGGGGGTTGTATAGATCGCTGAGGTTTTGCCAGTCGGTGGTGTCGGCCTGCGCAGTTGTTGTGTTTCCGAAGACCAGGAGAAGCCCTGCTACGAGAGCGGCGGCCGAAGTTAAAGTCTTGCGCATCTGGAAAGCTCCGAATCCTTATTCGCATCTCTTCCGGGCCTGAATGCCCGGTCGAAGAAGTTATTTGCAGAAAAAAGCTACAGGGAGAAAATGCGACCCACAATATGACCACCGTCACGTTTGGATTTGAGAATCCAATGGCTTTCCGGCAATATTCGGTTGATGACAAAAATAGTCTCTGGACCCTGATGTCCTATTTGCTGGATCACTTTTAGACGTCATGGGCAAATATCGATGAGGTGTCTCAATGAAGATGGTCCCGGCATGGATTTAGTAGCTTTCCGTAGCGAAGTAATGTTCGTTTGTCCTCGGTGTCAGAATTCTTCTCGATTCGTGGTGATGCTGCGTCACCATCGTCTTGGCGGGACGGACAGGAGAAAAGGGATGTGACGGAAGGTCTTGGCGAAGCGCGATGTCCGGTCTTCGACCATGTCGTTGGCCTCATCGAGGCGGGCGATGAGCGCGTCGGTGTGTCGCTCGACGGTCGGGTCCGTGCCGCCACCAGTCGCTCACCGCAGCTCGGCGTCGTCCTGTCCCGGGTGCCGGCTCGACAGGGTGGGCCGCGCTTGCATGTCCCTTGCAGGCAAACCGACTTGGCGAAGCGCCCCTCCGTGCGGGACGGGGGAGCGAGGTTAGACAATCCATGTCATGAACGGTGACGGGGTAGGTCGGTTGGTCGGTGTGCGTTCTCGGTGGTCGGGTTCGACGCAGGTGTTTGCGTTGGTCGCGGCGACGTTATGTTTCGTGGGTGCGGCGGCCTGGTCGTGGTGGTCGGCGTGGCATCTGCCGTCGTGGGACCGGCAGATGGACTTGCACGTGTACATCGGCGCGGTGCGCGCGGTGGGCGACGGGAGGCCTCTGTACGAGTACGCGGCGGAGAACGGCGACCCGTTCACGTACCCGCCGTTCGCGCTCGCGGCCTTCTGGCCGTTGGGCTGGATGTCGGAGTCGGTCGCACGGGCGGTGTGGACCGGGGCCACGCTCGTCGCGGTGATCGCGATCGTGGCCGCGCTCGTCGTACGTCACAAGGTCGTGGGACGACGCCGGTACCTGACGATGACACTCGCGGGCGCTGCGGTGCTGGTGTGGTCCGCGCCCTTGCAGAGCAATCTGCGTTTCGGTCAAGTCAGCGTGTTCCTGGTCGTGTTGGCCTTCGTGGACGCGCTCGACCTGACGCCGCGTCCGGTACGAGGGGTGTTGATCGGTGTCGCGGCGGCGATGAAACTGACCCCACTGCTGTTCGTGCCCTACCTGTGGATCACCGGCCGGCGCCGCGACGCGGTACGAGCGGGTACGTCGTTTGCGGCGTGCACGGGTCTGGCGCACTTGTTGTGGCCAGGTCTGTCCACGACTTTCTGGACGGACGCGATCTTCAGCACCTCGCGCATCGGGAACCTTGCCGCGACCGGGAACCAGTCGCTCAACGGCGCACTCATACGGGTCGGGGTGGTGCCGCCCGAGCGAACGGCGGCGTGGCTCGTGCTGTCCGCGCTGGCCTGCGCCGTGGCGTTGGTCGCTGCGCGTCAGTGCCATCGCGAGGGCCGGTCGGCGCAGGGCGTGGTGGTCGTGGGGTGCGCGACGGTGGTGGCGTCACCGGTGTCGTGGACACACCACCAGGTGTGGCTCGTCCTGGCGGGTCTCCTGCTGGTCGCCGGGCCCCGCAGGACTCGCGTGCCGTGGGGCGTGGCACTGCTCGTGGCCATGACGATCAGCGTGGGCGGGTGGCTCCCGGGTGGCTTCGTCCGGGAGAACGTACGGCTGCTCGCGGCTCTCGCGGTGTGCACCTGGGGTCTCGCGCCGCTTCGGGACCGGGCACCCACGACGGTCGGTCTTCTGCCGGGTGTGCGGCTGGTGGTACGACCGCGCACGGCCATGGCGTATACGGCCGTTCTCGCGGTGGCCGCGGGCGGCGCGATGTTTCTCGTTCGGGAGTCGCCGGTCGTCGTGCGCTTCGAGACGCCGGACCACCACGACACGTCGCTGTGGGGGCCGCCGACGGACGGCTGCATCTCGTACGACGCGATACCGAGGCGCGACGGCGCCGTCGGCGGATACGGCTGTTTCAGCGCCGTGGACCCGGTGGGCGGTACTCAACTCAATTTCAGCGTCTCGAAAGGCGGTCCGGACGGAATGGTCACGATCCAGGGTCAGGTCGGCCCGGAAATCAAACGCCTGGTGTTCGTCCCCGTCGAGGGCACGAAACCACTCGCGGTGCCGCTGCTGCCGCAGCCCGGACCCGGCAGTGAACCGGTTCACGCTCCTGCGGGGGGAGTCCCCAACGCGAACCGTCCGGAGGGACCGATAGAGGACCGTCGCATAGATGGCGCCCGCGGCTTCTCCATAGCCGCGACCAACACCGACCACGCCCTGCTCTTGGCCTATGGCGCGGACGGACGGCTGGTCTCGCACGAGAGCAGCAAACTCCGCATGTAGTGAGATGACCGATGAAGCCACGCCCCTTGGAACCGCTCGCGGTTCCAAGGGGCGACCCGTCCGAGGTCATGCGGATGACCCGGCAAGGCGGGGGTGAACGACGCAAACAAACGTCCCGCGCGGTGGCTGTCGTCGACGGCGACAAACGCGCGCGGGCCGTCGTCGGGGCCGAGGCTCGGATCGGAGCCGGAGCGAGGGCACCAGTTGGGACTGGCCGGCAGGTGCCGGGTGTGCTCGTGGGAGACCAGGTGCGGCGGGCCCAGATCCTCCGGCACGTCGCACAGATAGACGAACATCTCCACCTGGCGGCATCCGGGAGTGTCGGTGGGCACCAGGACGGTGTGGTTGAGAGGTAGTCCCGGTGCAGGTCCTGCTCGTAGTCGGCGGCGCCGGTGTACTTCGCCCACACCTCCGCCGAGTACATCCGCAGGTCGTCGTGACCCGTGAGCGCGGCGGCCAGGCTCGTCAGGCGCGGGTGCACCGCCAACAGACTCAGTTCCGGGCAGACGAAGGGGAACGTGTCGATCCCCGCAAACTCGTCGTCGACGTAGCGCCGGCGGCGGGGATCGACTCCGTCGTGAAAGGCTGCGGCCGAGGGGTGAAGCGCTTCGAGACCGCTCAGTGCGGATGCCAGATCCTCGACCGAGAGGAACCCCGGCAGTACGACGAATCCGTCCCGTGACCACTTTGCGACGACCTCGCTGGTGTCCATGGACCCAGAATGCGCCCGAACTCCGCGAACCGACAACTGAATTCGGACTCTGCAGAGACGAGCAGGCATCGACTGACCAAGGCGAATCGATGCCCCCGCTCGTCGGCCGGATGCGAGCGTGCCCGGGCAACGGCGGGCGTACACGAGGGCGTCGGCGCGCGGGGCGGCTCTGCCGCGCACTGCGTAGTGGATGCCGGCGTCTCCGCCTCCGTTGGGCGATCGCAGTTGTAGGCCGCGGCGCCGCCGGCCGTCACAGGGCCGTGGTCAGGCCCGTCGAGCTGAGGATGAAGGACCGGCAATGTCACTCGGCTGAGTCGTGGAGCGCGTCCAGGGCGCCTCCAGGGGTCCACGGGAATTCGGTGTACTGCTGAAAGCGGGTCGAACTCCAGCGCCAGGGGTGGGTGTCGACGAGGTCGGGATGCATGGCCGACAGCTCGGCCAGGAGCCTTTGCGCTGCCTTCTCGGGTTCGCGGCCGTAACAACGGCGGCTTACAGGTCCGCGACTTCATCGTCCTCGGGCCGCCGCCGCGGCCGTCGTGCGCTGCCTGACCGCACCGGGCACGGCCGGGCAGACCCTCAACCTGGTACCGGCGTCGCGATCTCCGTCCGCGACGTGGCGGTACACGTCAAGGTTCACTTCCCCGACGCCGCGGTCGTCGACGCCCCCCGCGTCGCTCGGGACCCCCTCGGCGCGTGCGCCGACACGACCGGCGTGCGGCGCATCCCGGGCTGGTGCCCGACGGCGAACGTGCGCGTGCACGATCACAGGCTTCCGCTGACTTGCCCTTGCGCCATGGATCAAGAAGGCGGCCCGGTTCGGCGGTTGAAGATCACCGAACCGGGCCTTGGCGTGCCGTCACGTCAGCTGGTGGCTCCAGGGTCCTTTTACAGCGCGCGGCAGAGCAGTGCGTCCGGCTTCTTGCCTTCGAGCCATGCCCCGGTGAAGGCGATGCCGGCGACGTACTCGTCCGTTTTGCACTGGCCCTTGTAGTTCCCGTACGCGAACTCGCCGCCGGGGTTGCCGGCCGGACGGTTGTCGCCTCGGTCGAACCACACGGTCCGCCCGGTCGTCGGCAGTGCCCGGTTCGCCGTCGCGCACAGCACACCGGACACGGCCTGCCCGCGCACGCTGTACCCGATCATGAACTGGTTCGGCCCGCACTGGTACTTGGTGTAGCCGCCCGCCCAGTCGCCCTGCTGGACGTAACGCTCGTCGTGCACCACCGTCAGGGGTACGGGGGTCGCGGCGAGCCCCGCCCCACCCGCGTCCGTGCACAGGCCCCGGCCGTCCTTGTGGGACACGCCGATCAGCCGCTGCCCGTCCGGACACACGCCCTTGCGCGCGCCCGAGTCCCAGTCCGGCAGCGCCCGCACCCGCAACGACTCGACCTGGTCGCTGTGGTCGAGGTCGAGCATGTCCCAGGTGTCGGTGGCCGGGACGGGCCCGGTCTTGCCGGGCGCGGTGATCAGGCGCTGCCAGTCCGCCGCGCGCCAGTCCCCGCCGTCCAGGATCCCCGAGCGGTGGCCGGCGGTGTCGTAGTCCAGCAGGTTCCACGGGTTTTGCCCGGCGAAGCCGACGGCCGGCCAGTACGCGAAGTCCGTGTCGTTGGCGATCAGGTAGTCGACGAAGTTGCCGAACCAGGCACGGGACTGCGAGTTCGTGTCGTCCGCGCCGATTCCGAACTCGCTGATCCACACCGGTGCGGTGTAGTGCTGCCCGGTGTCCGCCGCCACGTAGAACGCCTGGCGGTTCAAGGTCGCGAACAGGTCGTCACGGCTGAGTTCGCGGTAGCGCCAGTCGTGTGTTTCCCCCGGGCCGGTGGCGCCGGTGTGGTTGGGCCCGGTATATCCGTAGAAGTGCGCCGAGTACACGACCTTGTTGGACGCGACCAGCGTGTTCGACAGCGTGCGGGCCGGCTCCAGCGTCGGTCGCCCGTGCGAGAACCCATCGAGCGGGATGCCCTGCCAGTTGATGCCCTCGACGACTATCAGCAGGTCGGGGTTGGCCTCGGTGAGGATGCGGTCGGCCACGTGCTGGGACGCCGCGTACCAGTCGTGGCTGTCGCCCCAGCCCCAGTTGGCGTCGTCGGTGACCGTGCGCCGTACCTCGTTGTACAGGTCCGCGCCGACCACGCGCTTGTTGTCCTTGTACCGCTCGGCCATGAACAGCCAGTCGGTCTCCCACTGCGCAGTCGACTGGCTGGTGTTCCAGCGCTCGTTGCCGTCCAAGGCGCAGCAGAACCGCGACGTGTTCGTGTGGTTGTTGAGGACGACGGCGAAGCCCTCTGCGGTGGACGCCGCGATGACCGCGTCGAAGACCTGCAGTGGGGTCTTGCCGCGCAACTGCGGGTTGGCTGCGACGGCGGCGTCCGACACCGGACGCTGGTCGTGCAGCATCTCGTTGGAGAACGGCAGGCGGAAGCTGTTCACGCCGAGTGTGTGGAAGTCGGCGAGGATCTTCGCGATCGACGTCCGGTCCAGGCCAAGCGGCATCTGGTCGGACTTTTCGCGCGCGTTGTGGTTCGCCGGGTCGTTGATATCTCCCGACCCGGTCCACGAGCCCTGCGCGCCGTGCCAGTTGGCCGACTTGAGCTTGAAGCGGTTGCCGTCGGCATCGACGATGTAGCGCCCGCGTGTGCTCAGTGGGCCCTGCCACGTGTCGGCGAGCGGTACCGCGGCCGACGCAGCCCCGGTCGCGCGCTGACTCGGCGTCGCGGCAGCGTTCACGGGCGCGGCAAGCGCGACGATCGGCAGGATGCCGGCTAACAGCGCGCGGAGCGTACGTATCTTCACGAGTTCGCTCGTCCTTCGGGTCCCCCGGGGGCGGTGAGGCAGCCCCTGGGCACGCCACACATCCACCCGACTTGGCAGTTACCGACGGGTAATGCAGTCGGTTCGGTGGCAATGTACGCCACCACGCATCAAAACCCCAGCCCCCGCGTACCACGCAACGGGAACGCGGTGGTCGAGGAGCGCGTACTCGATCGCGCGGTCATACGCGTCGTTGAGGTCGTGTTCGGTACGGGCGTCGTCGGCGACACGTTCGGCGACTGCTCGCGCCCGCGCAGCTCGGCCTGATGGTCGACGGGGGCTACCACGGCACCGTCGGCACCCCCGCGCCTGCGCTGCCGCCCGGCGTCACCTGCAACACCGGGCCGGCGTTCCCCGAGTGCATCCCGAACGCGGCCAAGTTCAACATCACCAGCGACGCCAACACGCCGACGAACCGGTACGCGTACCCGCCTTGGACGCAGACCTCGATGACGTACTGCCTCGGCCTGACCGAGCGCACGCCGGGTGGGGACCGCCGAACCCGAGCAGGGACGACATGCTCGACGCCGACCGGCGGCTGTTGTCGGGCCGGCGTACCGGTCTACCGCGTCGAGCAGGCCGCCATTCGCGAGCGTGCAGCCCAGCCGTCCACCGTCCACCTGGGCATGCCCGACTTCCGCCGGGACGCCGGCCGACTTGCCCCGAGCGCTGACAGTGGCTGACGGCCGTCCGAAATGCCTCGCACCTACCTGGCCCAGGCTCTGCGACGGCATCCTCGGGCAGGAGGTCGACGGCCTGCCGAAGGAGTGTGAACGGATCATCCATGTGCTGGATTGTGGCCTGGTCCCAGGTGCCTTGTCACAGGCCTACCCGAAGTCGTTGGACGGCCCATCGCCGCAGATGACAGGCTCCACCACATGGAGCTACTCGACGTTCTTGCGGAACTCGCCCGGTCGGGCCACCTTGGGCCGGTTGAGAACGGCGCGGCTTGGGACCAGGTCACCGCGGCGCTCGGTGAGCCCTGGGAAGTGGTCGTCGGGAAACGGCGGTCATGGCCGCGCCTGTTCGCTTACGGCGACCTTGAACTCAGTGTCTGCCGCTGCCAGAAGATCACTCTGATCTGCCTCCAGACCTGGCGTGAAGTCATTGGCCTCCCTGCCGGCCTGGTCGGCCGGGAGAGGTTCCCCGGCCAACCGGAGTACGCCGATGTGATCGCTTCTCTCGACCGCGTCGGTTGCGCCTGGCAGCCTTACACACCCCTCACCTTCGGCAATCAATGCGCCATCGAGGCCACGTCCTCCGGCGTCACCTTCGTCTTCGAAATCCCGGACGGAGAACACCCGATCCTCAACGTCGTGGGACCCCCGCCCCATCAGCACGAGTGCCCCGCGACAACGTGAGCGTGAAGCCGACCAGTGTTCACGACGACCCCGGCGACCTGACGGCCGGCGGGGCCGCCTCGTCAATATTGGGCCCTTGACGAGTCCTGTGCCACGACGGGTGGGACGGTGGCACAACCACCGAGACATCCGGGCGCTACCGGATCTTCATCAAAGGCGTGCCCGGCCTCCTCATCGGCGAGACCTTCCTCTGGGATCGACTGCTCGGCGAGTCGTCGTAGACAATGCTCAGGCCCCTCAACCCCGTGACAGGAAAGTCTCTTTCGTGCTCCCGAAACAGCCCGACGCCCCATCCGCGGATCCGTCGTCCAGGTCCTTGGCCGATTGCATCCGGAGCCGAGAGGAATGGAAGTTCTTCTCCGTGTTACCCCGCGCTTCCCTTGGCATCACCGTGGCGTGGTGGGCGCTGATCGTGGCGCGGGGCGTACTGCCCGCCCTGTTCACGGTCACCGTCGGAGCGACGGTGACGGCCGTCAACGAGGACAGGTCGCTGCAAGGACCCTTGATCGCCGCGGGTCTGGTGTTCGTGACGGTCCAACTGCTGGGACCCCTGCACGCCCAGGTGGGTGCCAACCTCGGTGAACGGCTGTCCTGTTGGTTGCACGATCGACTGCTGGTCGCCACGACGGGACCGGCCGGCGTCACCCATCTGGAATCGCGGGAACTGACGGACAGGCTCACCGACGCGAGGGACTTCGACCTGGGCATCGCCGGGCCTCCCATGCACGTGTCGCTGGGCATCATCGCCGGAGGACTGGTGGAGGCGGTGGCCGGTCTCGGCCAGGCCGCCGTCCTCGCCGCCTACGCCTGGTGGGCCCCGCTGCTGGTGGGCGGTGCCTGGGCGTCGACGCATTGGCTGCTGAGAGAGAGCAGCGTCTGGGGGGACCGCGACGACGGTGAGGTCCTGGACGCGCAGCGGCGCGCCGAATACGCGTATCGGCAGGCCGTGGACTCATCGGCGGCGAAGGAACTGCGGCTGTTCGGGCTGAGCGAGTGGACGGTGGCCCGATTCACCCGCAGTCGGCGACGGCTGGTCGACCTGCGTTGGCAGGCAACGCAGCTGCGGCGCAAGCCGCTCGGCTGGACGATCCTCGTGCTGGTGGCGGCCAACGGCGTGCTGTTGTGGTCGCTGGCCCACGACGCCGTCGCCGGCAGTGTCGGCATCGGGGAAGTGGTCCTGTTCGCCCAGGCCACCGCGGGTGTGAGCGGGCTGGCCTTCGGCGGTCTCAGCTGGGCGCTGCCGCCGGCCGCACACTCGGTGGCGGCGGTGCTCGCGTTGGAGACGGAGATGGCCGAGGCTGGGCGACTGACCACGGGCGAGCGGAGCGCGGACGCGCTGCCGCGCACGGCCCTGCGTTTCCGGCAGGTCGGGTTCACATACCCGGGGGCGGATCGGCCCGTGCTCGACGGGCTCGACCTGACCATCGAGGCCGGTACGTCGATGGCGGTGGTCGGCCTGAACGGGGCGGGCAAAACCACGCTGGCCAAGCTGGTGTGCGGGCTGTACGAACCGACGCGGGGGGCCGTCGAGGCCGACGGCGTCGATCTGCGGGAACTGGACGTGCGGTCGTGGCGGCGTCGGGTGACCGCGGTGTTCCAGGACTTCGTCCACTACGAGATGCCACTGCGGGTGAACGTGGCGCCGCTGGGCGCCCCGGACGAGACGATCGAGGCGGCGTTGCGCGACGCGGGTGCCGCCGGGGTCGCGGATCCGGACACGATTCTGGCCCGCGGGTACGACGACGGCACGGAGCTGTCCGGCGGCCAGTGGCAGCGGGTGGCGGTCGCGCGCGCGCTGTGCGCCGTACGACAGGGCGCGGGCGTCGTCGTCCTGGACGAGCCCACCGCGCAATTGGACGTCAGAGGCGAGGCCGAGATCTTCGACCGGATCCTCGGGGCGACCCGCGAGTGCACGACGCTGCTGATCTCGCACCGGTTCTCCACGGTGCGACACGCGGACCGCATCTGTGTCCTGGAGGCGGGCCGGGTCGCGGAACTGGGTACGCACGACGAACTCATGGCAATGGACGGGCGCTACCGCCAGATGTTCGACCTGCAGGCGTCCCGATTCGTTCCGGAGGAGCCCGATGTCGTCGGCCGCTGACCGTCTGCCGTCCTCCGCGACGGCCCTCTTTCGCTCCCTGCGGATGGGATACCGGGCCAGTCCCGGCCTGATCGTGGTGGCGTTCGTCAGCAGCGTCGCCGCCGCAGCCCCGGACGCGCTGTTCGCCGTGGGGCTGGCGGTTCTCGTCCACGGCGTGACCACTGGCGACGACAACAGGGTCGCGCTCGCCGTGGCGTTCGTGGGTGTGCTGGCCACCGCCGACTGGCTGCTGAACGTCGTCAGTGACCGGGCCAACCGCCGTTTCGCGGACCGGGCCGCAGTTGTGGTCGAATCGCATGTCGCCCGGCTGCAGTCCTCGATCGCCACGACCGAGCACCACGAACGCACCGACTATCTGGACCGGCTGTCCGTGCTGCGCGATCACGCCGCCGCGCTGAGCATGCTCTACCAACAGCTGTTCTCCGGCCTCGGTGCGCTCATCCGACTGGCCTTCACCCTCGCGCTATTGGTATCGGTCGATCCGATGCTCGGCCTGCTCGGC
This sequence comes from Embleya sp. NPDC005575, assembly GCF_040605455.1. Lineage (NCBI taxonomy): Bacteria > Bacillati > Actinomycetota > Actinomycetes > Kitasatosporales > Streptomycetaceae > Embleya > Embleya sp. NPDC005575. The sequence continues at coordinate 13,848 of NZ_JBEXCV010000035.1, forward strand.
GTCTTCGCCGTTCCGGGAGTGTTGGTGTCCCACTGGCGCTCCGGCGTGGAGAAGACCGCCGAGGAGGCCGGAGCCCGGCACGAGAGACGTGCCCGGCACCTGTTCTCGCTCGGGACCTCGGCGGACGCCGGCAAGGAGATCCGCGTCGCCGGCGTGCAGGGCTGGCTGCGCGAGAACTATCGACAGTCCTGGCGGCGACGATATGTGCCCCTGGCCCGGGCGAGATGGACCTCGGCGGCCTGGCAGTCGGCCGCCCAGGCCCTGTTCGGCGCGGCCTTCATCGCCGGCGTGGCGTACACCGCGCGGGGAGGTGTCTCGGCGGCCGGCGACGTGACACTGGTGCTGGCGGCGGGAGGCCGTCTGTCGCATTACATCGACCACACGGTCACGCAGACGCAGTTCTTCCGCGCCATCTGGCTGGACGTCTCGCGCCGACTGGCCTGGCTGGAGGACTACGCCCGGGCAGCACTGGCCTCGGCCGACCTGCCCGCCCCCAAGCGACTGACCAACGGCATCCGATTCGAGGGGGTCTCCTTCCGGTACCCCGGAACCGAGCGGCTGGTCCTGGACGGAGTTACCCTCGACCTCCCGGCGGGGAAGGCGATCGCCATCGTCGGAGAGAACGGGGCCGGCAAGTCGACTCTGGTCAAACTCCTCTGCGGCTTCTACACCCCCTCCGAGGGGCGCATCACGGTCGACGGGACCGACATGCTCCGGATCCGTACGGCCGACTGGCGGGAGCGGTTGACCGGTGCCCTCCAGGACTTCTTCCGGTTCGAGTACCCGGCGTGGCAGTCGGTGGGCGTGGGCGATCTGCCCAGGAGCGAGGACCGGTCGGCGGTCCGAACGGCCGTCGACCGCGCGGGGGCCGGCGACGTGGTGGCGAAGCTGGACTACGGCCTGGACACCCAGCTCGGGCCGACCTGGGACCAGGGCACCGATCTCTCGCACGGCCAGTGGCAGAAGATCGCACTCGCCCGTGGATTCATGAGGGACGCTCCCGTGCTGCTGATCCTGGACGAACCGACGTCCGCGCTGGACGCCGAGACCGAGCACACGTTGTTCGAGCGATACTCCGAGGCGGCCCACGCCCCGGAAAACGCCTCGATCGGGCGGATCACCCTCCTGGTCTCGCACCGGTTCTCCACGGTGCGCATGGCCGACCTCATCGTGGTCCTGGACGGTGCCCGGGTGGCCGAGCACGGCACACACGAGGAACTGCTCGCCCGGGGCGGCCCGTACGCCGAGCTGTACGGCATCCAGGAGTCCTCCTACCGCGCGGGCTATCGCACCAGGGAACACCCGAAGGAGGATGCCTGATCTCGACGAACTCGTCACGTGGCTGGGCCTGTCGCCGGAACTCGTTTTGCGACGCTCTGGACGCTCTGTGCAGGAACTACGACGCCCGGGCCGTCACACGGGACGGTGTCGACCCCGACCCCGGCGCCCTCTCCCCGGACGAATGCTTCGTCCTCGTTCTCGACGAGGAACCGTCCACGGACGCATGACGCCGTTGCCCGGCCGGGAGCAGTCGAGATCACCCCCTCCCGGTCGAGGGGTGACCCGCGATTCGGTCGGCCGTCCTGGTCCGGCGAACCGAACCCGTTGTCATGGTGGCGCCGGGCGCGAATGCGCCCGTGCCACCGACGTTCGCGGTTCCCGTGCCGACCCCTGGCGGCTGTATCTCCCCACCGCGATTCCGGTGGACACCCCCAGGCCGGGCGCCCGGCGCTCGCGATCTCGCCGACGAGGCGGCCGTCGCCGGTGCGAGTGACAGGAGCTACCCGGAGATCGTCAGGCCCTCCGCCGAATGCCGGCCGACACGACACGGCAGTTCGAGCGACGGGCCCCTGTCTGTGCGTTCCGGGCGGTGAGGGTGCGCTCGCGTTCGACGGCTAATCCGACGTCGTGGCGGTGCACGGTCGAAGGTTTCTGAAACGTGGAGGGCGCTCGGTGCCGGGTCTTCCGGGGTTTGGGTGCGCCGTCGGCCGTCGGCCGTCGGCCGACGGCCGTCGTGCCTTCGGGCCGAAGTCCATGAGCAGGAGTTGGTCCAGCTCCAACCAGGACTCGGAACCGACGTGTTGCCCGGTCGTCGCCGCCCAGTACCAGCCCGCGAAGCGACATTCACCGCGAGACCAAAGCGGCTCTCCCGACGGCGGCGGACACAGCGTCGATCCCGGGACCGCCGTTCCCATCGACATCCAGGTCGTCTACCCCGAGAAAAACCCCGCCTACGAACGCCTCACCGGCCGGAACGCCCGACAACTGGGCTGACCCTGCCCCCACAACCCACACGGAACCTACCCGGACGGCCCCGTCCGTGGCCCTCACGCCCACGGCCGGCACGCTCCCCGCGTGACGGGCGGGGCTGTCCGGCCCCTCGACCAGACGTGGAGGAAGCCTCGAGCCGATCTCGTCCCCGAAGGCGGGCATCGGCTACCCGACCACACGAATCGCCATACCCGCTCCCGGCTTCGATGCGCGGTGCCCTGGTCACGGCGCGCTCGACTTCAAATTGCTGCCCAGGCTCAAGAACATCGGGTCGGCGAAGCTGTACCGGCCCGCGGCCGGCGAGGACGAGAAGTGGCCCACCCTGGCGCCGGTGCTGTCCACCCGCACGATCGACTGGGACCTGATCCGGCAGCAGTACGACCGAATCGTGAAGTACACCACCGCCCTGCGGCTTGGTACGGCGGAGGCCGAGCAGGTGTTGCGGCGCTTCACCCGGGGCGGCCCCAAGCACCTCACCTACCGCGCGATCGAGGAGTTGGGCCGCGCGGTGCGTACCTCGTTCGTGTGCGACTACCTGGCCGACGTCGAACTGAGGCAGGAGATCCACGAGGGGTTGCAGGTCGTGGAGAACTGGAACTCCGCGAACCAGGACCTGTTCTACGGCAAGGACGGCGACCTGACCGGCTCCGACAAGGAGAGCCAGGAAGTCTCCATGCTCGCGCTGCACCTCATCCAGGCCGCATTGGTCCACGTGAACACCCTGCTGATCCAGCGGGTCCTGGCCGAGCCGAAGTGGGCGGACACCCTGGACGAGGCCGACCGCCGAGCCCTTTCGCCACTCTTCTGGAGCCATGTGAATCCGTACGGAAGGTTCGAACTCGACATGAACACGCGCTTGGACCTGGCCGACGAGCCGCGGGACGCGGTGCCCGCCCAGCGCGCACCGGCCAAGGAAGCGGCACCCGCGCGGGACTGACCCCACCGGGGCCTCGATCGAGCGGCGACGGCGGTCCGGACCGCCGGATATCGGGGCACAGCCCGCACGGCCGACCACGATGGATGACGTGTGGACCCCGGCTGCGGCGCCGTCGCACCCATTCCATCACGTTGGGGACTTCAAGCTTTCCTTGGCGAGGATCCCTTGTCACCGGTGTCGGTCGGCCGGGGAACAGTCGACAGCTCACCGGGCCACAGGACATTCGACGGCGGCGGACACCCGACTCGGGACGCACCGGTCGACCCGGCCCCGCGTCCAGGTGATGGCCGCCCCCGGCCGGAGGTTGCCTGTCGGAGTGGGTTCGTAGGGTGCGTGGATGGACGACACGACAACGGCATTCGAACGGGTGTGGGATCGGTTCGAACCGGCTCTGGCCGTGTTCTCGCCGCTCGATCACGCCGCGTTGCGCGGCCCCGCCGTACCCGGGACCGTGGAAAGGCTGCGGGACAGGCTTGGATTCGCCCTCCATCCGCAGCTGGCGGCGTTGTGGGAGCGCCACGACGGCGTCCGCGATCCGGAGGAGACCGGGGTGTTCCACGGTTCTTTCCTGGTCGGGTATCGCCTCCACGGCATCGACGACACGACCCGGGGCTACGCGTTCGTGGAGGAGCAAGCGCAGGACTTCGAGGAGGTCTTCGTGCCGGAGCACTACGTGGACGGCTTTCGTGAAGACTTCCCCGACGGGCACATCGCGTCGTGGGTGCCCTTCGCGCGCGCGATCCACGGCGGCGAGATCTACGTCGACCACCACCCGGGTCCGCTGTGGGGCACCGTCTTCGAGTGCTCCTACGGCGAATGCACGGTCTGGGCGACGGATCTCGCCGACCTGTTCGACCGATTGGCCGACTCCCTCGAACACGGCACACCGTTCCGGGGCGAACGCCCACTCACCTGGACCGACCCCGACGGCAACTCCTCCATCACATGGGAGCACGACTGACCCGGAAACCGTCCGAAGCGGACCTGTTCTCCCGAAGGAACGACGAAGCGATAAATAACGCTGTGCGAGCAAAGTAGGTCCGGTTACGGGGCTGCAGCCGCCTTCTCGTCGTGCTCGCGCAGCATTCGCATGACGGTGGCCGGTGACGGGTGTCGGCCCTTCTTCTTGCCGGTGGTGATGACGAGTCGGAAGGCGATGTCGCGCAGGCTCATCTCCTGGTCGCGCAGGTGCACGGCCATGGACAGCATGTGGTCGTCGGCGACGCCGGCCCCGCCGATGGTCTTGCCCCGCTTGCGGGCGGACTCCTGGCCTTCGAGGGTGCGGTCGCGGATGTACTCGCGCTCCATCCCGGACAGCGCCGCCAACACCGTGAACACCACGCCGGACGGGTCGTGCGAGCCCTGGAGTTCACCGGTCAGGAACTCCAACCCGACGTCGCTCGCCTTCAGGTCCTCCGCCAGGGCCGCGAGGTCGATGCCGCGGCCGAGCCGTTTGTGCTCGTGGACCACGAGGGTGACCCGGGCCCCGGATGCGCGCAGCTCGCGGGCGAGGCCCACGGCCTTCTCCAACTCGGGTCGTCTGGTGGCACGGGTGGAGATCTTCTCCGAGATCACCCGAGTGACGCCCGCCTCGGCGAGCGCGTCGAGTTGGGAGTCGAGCGACTGCCGGGCGGTGGACGCTCGCGCGTACCCCAGGCGGATGTGTCCCACCGGCTCGGTGCCCGTGCCCGCCGGGCGGGGCAGTTCGGTCCATACCGAACCGGGGCGGCGGACGGCCGGGGTCGCCACCGCAAGGGCCTTGGCGAGTTGGGGCACGAGGCGGAACCGGGCGGTGTGGTACTGGATTGCCACTCGGCCCTTGCCGGTGCGGCACGGCGAGCCAGCCGGCGCCGCACAGGAGGACATCGGGCAGTCGTGGGCTTCCACGCGCGTTGTGAATTTTCGTAGTCGTGTGCACGGGTGAGCTGGGGGTTCACCGTGGTGTGCAGGGGACTGTGAACTCGTCGGACACGTCGAAGTCGTCTGCGCTACGGTCGATTTGGCCGTAGTCGTGTGCGCGACGAGGAGGCTTCCGGATGGCAGAGCAGCCGGTGGCCGAGCGCGGGGTACTGACCGCGCCGACCGAGATATGGGGTGCCGCAGTGCGGCAGGCCGAGGTGATCGGTCCGCTCGCCGTGAAGGACAAGGTGGGCCTTGCCGATGCGGACGAGGCCGCCGCGACGCTGCGGATCTCCCGGCGCCAGGTGTACGTACTGCTGGGGCGGTGGCGTGCGGGCGAGGGCGTGGTGTCGGACCTGCTGCCGGGCCGCTCCAGCGGAGGCCGGGGCGGAGGACGTCTGTCCGGCGATGCCGAGACGATCGTCCTGGAGGTGCTGCGCGCCCGGTACTTGACCCGGCAGCGCCGCTCGGTGGCGGCAGTCTGCAAGGAGATCACGCGGCAGTGCCGGGCTCGTGGTCTGCGAGCCCCGTCGAGAGGGACGGTGCAGCGCCGGATCGAACAGCTGGACCCGGTGTCGTCGGCCGCAGCCCGGGAGGGAAGCGAGGCGGTTCGTCCACTGCGGTCGGCCGGGGGTGTGTCGCCCGCGGTCACCGGGCTGCTGGAGCAGGTCCAGATCGATCACACGCCGGTGGACGTGATCGTGGTCGACGAACGGCACCGGCTGACGATCGGCCGGCCGTATCTGACGATCGCGATCGACGTGGCCAGCCGGTGCGTGGTGGGCCTGGTCGTAACGCTGGAGGCACCATCGGCGACCTCGGTCGGACTGTGCCTGGCACACATGGCGACGGACAAGCGGCCGTGGCTGGAACGTCTGGGCGTGGAGGCGGTGTGGCCGATGAGCGGCAAACCGCGCGAGCTGTACGTCGACAACGCCGTGGAGTTCAAGAGCGAGGCCCTGCGCCGCGGCTGCGACCAGCACGGCATCGCTTTGCGTTACCGGCCGCCCGGCCAGCCGCACTTCGGCGGGATCATCGAGCGGCTGATCGGCACGTTGATGCGAGAAGTGCACGAACTGCCGGGCACCACGTTCTCCAACATCGCCGAGCGCGGCGCCTACGACAGCGGCTGCAAGGCCGCGCTGACCATGGGAGAGCTACAGAGATGGTTGGCCCTGGCGGTGGCCTGCTACCACGGCCAAGTGCACGAGGGGCTCGGCCGAACTCCGTCCGGGGTCTGGGCCGAAAGGGCCGCCGTGGCGCCGCGGCCGGTGACCGTGACGAACGAGGCGGCGTTCCCGGTCGATTTCCTGCCGGTGGTCCGCAGGGCCCTGTCGCGCTCGGGATTCGTGATCGACCATGTGCAGTACTACAGCGACGCGCTCAAACCGTGGATCGCTTGCCGCGAGCGGCTCAGCCGGTTCGTGCTGCGCCGCGATCCCCGCGACATCAGCCGGATATGGGTCCTGGACCCGGACGGCACCGCGTATGTGGAAGTGCCCTACCGGACGCTGTCGCGGCCACCGATCAGCGTGTGGGAGCAGAAAGCCGCGACCGCGCGGCTGCGCGAAGCCGGCCGCGCCGAGGTCGACGAGAACGCGCTGTTCGCCATGGTGGCGCGGATGCGCGAGATCACCGACGCCGCCGCGGCCACCACTCGCAAGGCCCGCCGCGACACACAGCGCCGGAGGGCCACGACGCCCCGGCCGCAGCCGACGACGGCGCGGGTCAATCCGCCCACCCCGGACCCGGGGCAGGCCGAGAAGCCCCTCGCCCCGCCGTTCGAGGTGATCGAGCAGTGGTGAGCGAGGACGATCCGGTGGACCTGGCACACCTGTGCCCGGCCGCGCAGCAGATCACGCAGTTGCCGGACGCGGAACGGCTGCGCTACGTACGGGCTGACCGGTGGATCGGCTATCCCCGCGCCACCGAGGCCCTGGAGCGGCTGGAGACCCTGCTGACCTGGCCGTCGAAGCAGCGCATGCCGAACCTGCTGCTGATCGGGCCGACCAACAACGGCAAGTCGATGATCGTGGAGAAGTTCCTCCGGTCCCACCCATCGATCTCGCATCCGGACCGCGAGGAGATCCCGGTCCTGGCAGTGCAGATGCCTTCCGAGCCCAGGGTCATCCGCTTCTACACCGCACTGCTGGCCGCGCTCGGCGCCCCGTTGCGCTCCCGCTACCGACTGGCCGACCTGGAACAGGCGGTGCTCCGGCTGCTGCGGTCGGCCGGGCTGCGGATGCTGGTGATCGACGAGCTGCACAACCTCCTCGGCGGCAGCGGCGAAAGGCGCCGGGAGTTCTTGAACCTGCTGCGCTACCTCGGCAACGAGCTGCGTATCCCGCTGGTAGGCGTCGGCACCCGGGACGCCTTTCTGGCCATCCGCGCGGACGACCAGTTGGAGAACCGGTTCGCGCCGCTCACCCTGCCCCGCTGGGCGAACGACACGGATGCCTGCTCGCTGCTGGCCAGCTTCGCCGCCTCGTTCCCGCTGCGCAGGCCCTCGCTGATCGCGTCCGCCGAGATGGCCGGCTACGTGTTCACCCGCAGCGAGGGCACGATCGGCGAACTGGCCCATTTGCTCACCGACGCCGCCGTCGCGGCGATCGAGTCCGGCGAGGAGGCCATCAACCAGCGCACCCTGCTGCTTGCCCCGTACGAGGGACCGACCGAACGGCGCCGCCTGTTCGAGCGTGAGCTGACGTGAGCCCGCCGCGGCGCTGGCCGCTGCACCCGCCGCCCGGACCGCTGGAAGCACTTTCCTCGTGGCTGGGGCGGCTCGCGGAGCTGTACGAGATGCCGGTGCACGACCTGCTGCGGCACAACCTGGGTGTCGTCGGCTCGACGCTGCCTCCCGACCTCGACGTCGACCCGCCGATGGCGATGCTCGTGGCGCTCGCGGAGAAGACCGGGGTGGACCTCGCGCGGCTGCGGTCGATGACCCTGGTCGGCTGGGTGCCCTGGCTGTTCGACACGCTGCCCGTGCACGTCCAGGACGCGCAGCCGGTCTTCGACTCCTATGTTCGGGACAACTCGGTCCTCTTTGCCCGCAAGGCCGGAACGCATCATGTACTGCGCTTCAAGCCGGAATGGGCGGGGCCGTGGCTTCTTCCCTATCCAGGCGCTCTGCGAGCCTGCCCGGACTGCGTTGCCGACCCGGACCGGGGCATCTCCCTGATGTGGCGGCTGGCGCTGATGACCAGTCGCGTCGAACATGACTGCCGCCTTCTGGATCTCTCCGAAGTACGGGCCGCGCTGGTCCTAGGCAGGGAAGTGCACAGGGAGCCGCTGGAGGAGCCCCGCGCCGCCCTGGACCGCTGCACCCACCAGGCCCTCACGACCGGCCGCGTCGCCTTGCCCGGCAGGAGTGTGCATGCCGGGGTGTGGTTCCGTCTCCTGCGCTCGCTCCTGGACGAGGTCAGCCTCGCCGCGAGCACTCAAGGCACCCGCGGAAAGGCGATGTTGCGGCAGATCTGGCAGGCCACCGGCCATGAGGAACGTGCTGGCCTGAACGTCTGGCGTCCCTTCGAGCAGCTGAGAGAAGACGTCCGGGAGTCGATGTGGGACGCCGCCGCTGCCGCGTTCCAGCCGGCTGCCGACGGTTCGATCACCGCCCACGGACGCCTCGGCTCCGCGCTCCAGCCCCCGCTGCCACGTCTACGACGGTGATGAGCCCTCTCCGTTCCGCAACGCCTGGCAGGACTTCATGTCCGCGTGGGAGGAGGCGCTCGCCTCGGCCCGCACGGACCCAGCCACCGCGCGACAGCTTCTCGGCCTGCTCACCGGCGGCTGCCACACCCTGGACGGTTTCGAGAAGGAACGCGCCTCCCTGTACGAGGAGGGCATCCCAGCCGAGTTCCTCCCCGGCGCCCGCGAACTGGGCCGCCTCGACCTCATTCGACCCCTGTTCCCCTTTCATGGAAGTGGAACAGCGCGCCCGACGGCGTGTTCGTAAGGGGAACCCCCACCGAACACGCCTGACCTTGGAAAGTCGGCGAGAATGACCTGCCATGATCGCGTCTCATTTAGGGCGTCCGGTGATCTGTACGGTGAGCGGGGGCTATCCGTACACTCGGGTCCGTGAACGAGTCCATCGGCTACGCCAGGTGTTCGCTCGACGAACAGGACCTCACCGCCCAGCGCGGCATCCTCCTCGGCCTCGGCGTCGCCGAGGACCGCATCTATCTCGACCACGGGCTCACCGGCACCAACCGCGACAGGCCCGGCTTGGCCCAGGCACTCGCCGCCGTACGCGCCGGCGACACCCTGGTCGTCCCGAAACTGGACCGGCTCGCCCGCTCGGTCCCTGACGCCCGCGATATCGGCGACTCGCTCACCGCCCGCGGCGTCAAGCTCTCCCTCGGCGGCGCGCTCTACGACCCGGGTGACCCGATGGGCAAGATGTTCTTCAACATCCTCGCCACGTTCGCCGAGTTCGAGGTCGACCTCCTGCGGATGAGGACCCGTGAGGGTATGGCCGTGGCGAAGGCCAAGGGGAAGCTGCGCGGCAAGCAGCCCAAGCTGACAACCCGGCAGCAGGCCCACCTGGTCAAAGAACACCGTAGCGGCGAGCACACCATCGCCGACCTTGCTGAACTCTTCTCCGTCAGCAGGGCCACGGTCTACCGCGTCCTGGAACGCCACCAGACCTCCGTGGCACCGTCAACATCCGGCGGGCAGTGACGTGCTCCCTTTCGTCTACCGGATCACCAAGTACGATCCCGCCGACCGCGATGAACACGGCAGCTACATCGGCACCGCCGAGGCGGTCAGCGATCACGGACCTGTCGAATCGGCCTACCTGCAGGCGGTGGCCGCATTTGCCGAACACGCTGGCATCGACCGCTTGGCTGTCCGAGAGCCGCAGATCGCACCCGGCCTTGTCGACTTCGGCGCGGAGCCGGCCATCGAAGGGCATGGACTGGCCGGACTCTTCCCATCCGATCTCGCAGGCTTCCACGACGGCGCGCAGGTCTCGCTCGCCCTCGGCCTGGAACTGGTCCGGGCGATGCTCCGCGACAACGGCGCCTGGTGCCGCCTGGAAGTGGAAGACAGGTTCACCATCCACGTCGGATGGGACCAGTACGTCTACATCGGCAGCAGCGAGCCCTGCGAGGAAGCACTGGCCCGCACCCGCGCACTCGGCCTGTTCCCGGAACGTCTGGACGCCTCCCCCTACGACGCTGACTACGACGAGCCGGGCGAACAGCGTCCCGCCGACGACGTCTTCTGGGCCCGGCTGCGCTGGTGCGTGGCCGTGTGCCAGGCAGCGATCCTGAAGGAGATCTACGCCGACAACGCCACTCGCTGGCACCGGCTCGACGACGGCACCCTCGACGAAGTCCGCGCTCGACTGACCCCCCGCGCTCAGCTGGCCGTCTGGCCGGACCTGTCCACCGACGTTGCCGCCGTCCTCGCGGGTCTCCCCGAAGAGGGCCTGATCGAGCTCGTCTGGGAGGACGCAGACGGTCAGATCACGAGCACCACCGCCGACGAGACCCAGTTCGCGGGGCTCTCAGCGAAGATCACCGGCGCCCGCGCCGCAGCTGCTCTGTCCGTGTATACCGACGAACGCCAGCCTCTGTTCACCGCCGTCCTACCCGACAGCGACGGCGTCCTGCGAGCCCGCTGGAGGACTGAGCCGACCCAGAGCGACCGCCACTGGGCCATCCTCAAGACTCTGTACCGAGGCCAGGTCATCACCGGGACGGTGACCGAGATCGCCAGCTTCGGTGTCACGTTCGTGGACATCGGCGGCTTCACCGCGATGATCAACATTCCCGAACTGTCCTGGCGGCACATCGACTACCCCTCCGACGTCGTTACTGTCGGTCAGGAGATCACCGCCGAGATCCTCGACGTCGACATGGTGCGAGAGCGTGTGCCGCTATCGCTGAAGGCGCTGCAGGCGGATCCGATGCTGGATCTCGCGCGGCAGGTCGGTCAGATCGTCACCGGCCCCGTCACGAAGCTCGTCCCGTTCGGCGCCTTCGTCCGCGTCGAGGACTCCGAGGACGGTTTCGAGGGACTGGTCCACAACGCCGAACTGGCCGACGCGCACGTGGAAAGGCCCGAAGACGTCGTCCAGGTCGGCGAAGCACTCACCGTCAAGATCCTCGAAGTCGACCCCACCCGGCGCCGGATCGCACTGTCACGCAAGCAGGCACTGGCCTTCGCCCCAGAGGGGCACCGTCATTCCTGACGAGGGAGTCGACTCGATCATCCCCACAGCGGGCGTGCAGAGGACTGCGGACATCAGCGCAGACGACTACGGAATCCGACACGCGTGAAATCGTCGCTCACACCCCGAACTGTTTCATGGGTGCGTTTCAATTGTCGAGCCGTCTGCAACGACTCATGAAACAGGGAACGGGCAGGTCGACTCGGGCCCGGGACCCTGTTTCACAGGCGCACCTATGAAACGCGGCGAGCCGACCCAGGCACTCCGCCTCAGCTACAGAATGTAGTCAATGATTACAGAAAGCTACTCGCCACTTCGTCGCAGCTATACGAGCGCAGGGCCGTCTCGACCCGGGCCCGCCGATTCCGAGCGGACCTCTACCGCTGCGGCGCGGGGCTGCGTCACATGGGACGCCTGGCGGCGAACGGCTGCTTCGCCCCCGCGGGGCGACCGGAACAGGACTGGCACTGGCCCCGGTACGACTTCCGCGTCCCCGCCGACTGGCCCTCGGGGGTGTACCTGGCGCTGCTGCGCCCGGACGCCGACGCTCCGCCGCACCCGGCACCCGACCGGGCCGAAACGGCCGACGCGCGACAATCGCGCATCCTGTTCGTGGTCACCCCCGCACGCCCTCCCGGGCCCGCATCCTGTACAAGGTGCCGCTGTTCACCTACCACGCCTACAACGAGAGCGGCGGCGGCAGCCTGTACCGCTCGCGCTACGACGCCGGCGTCACACCGCCCGCCGGCACCAGGATCGTCACCCTGCGCCGACCCGGCGGCGGCATCGGCGGCCCGGTCAAGGGACACCCGGACGCACACGATCCGCGAACCCCACGCCAGACGTTCGCGCACAGGGACGCACCCTTCATCGCCTGGCTCGAAGGCGCCGGCTTCCAGGTCGACTACTGCACCGACCTCGACCTGCACGACTCGGACCAACCCCTGCACGGCTACCGCCTGTTGCTGTCCGTCGGCCACGACGAACACTGGAGCGCGCCCACCCGCCGACACGTCACCGCCTTCCGCGACCGAGGCGGCAACATCGCCTTCTTCGGCGCGAACACCTGCTGGTGGCGGATCACGGTCACCGCGGACGGCACGACCCTGCGCTGCGCCAAGTACCCGCCCGGCGCTGCGGTGGACGCGGACGTCGACGGGCTGCGGGGAGGCCCCGACCACTGGTGGGAAACCGCACCCGAGAACGACCTCACCGGAGTCAGCTACCGCAACGCGGGCGGCCACTGGAACGGACGCCGCGCCGCGCTGGGCTTCGCCGTCCAACACGCCGATCACCCGATCCTCGCGGGGACCGGGCTGCACGACGGCGACCTCCTCGGCGCCGAACACGCCCTGGTGGGCTACGAATGCGACGGCGCCGCGCTGCGCCGGGATCCGGACGGGAGGTGCGCGGCGACGGGAGCGGACGGCACCCCGGCCGGGAGGGGAACTGGTGTTCGGCTCTGACCCGTAGTCGACTCGCGCACGTCGCGCAGTTCTGCCTGCGCCCCGACACCCTCGCGGCGGCCAACCGCCCTGATCCCTGCGAAGTCCAAGGTGCCGATCGTCGGCTCGCAGCCGAAGCACCCCGCGCCGCAACGGGCATGAGAGAAGAGCTCTTGGGTGACACCCGGGCAAGGGAGTCCGATCCGGTGGCCGGCCGGCATGAGCATGTCATCGTTCCGCGGGTATCGTGCTCTCGACAGCAGCGGAGAGGGTGTGGGCGTGACAGCCTAGGCAGAAGGCTTCGATCGCCTGGTCGAACCGTTCCGTTCGGAGTTGTTGGCGTACTGCTACCGGATGTTGGGTTCGGCTCACGACGCCGAGGACTTGGTCCAGGACACGTACCTGAGGGCGTGGCGGGCGTGGGAGCAGTACGACGAGACTCGCAGTTCCCTGCGTACCTGGCTCTACCGGATCGCGACGAACGTCTGTCTGGCACTGATACAGAGCCTGCTCGCGGCTGGACCTGGTCCGCTGGCTCCTCACCGATCAGGACGCGCCCCTGCGAAGCCGGATCGTCGCACTCGTCCTGTCGCTCTACGCGCAACCGCTCAGCTGCATTGCCCGACTCACCGTCGACGATGTCATCCGCGACGGCGACGACGTGTTCCACTTCCTCCGCCTGGGAGATCCACCCTTGCCGGTCCCACAACCCGTCGCCGACCTGCTGCTCGACCACATCGCGGAACGGAGCAACACGCACACCGCGACGAGCCCGGGTCCCTGTGGCTATTCCCCGGCCAACGGCGCCGGACAACCCATGCACCCCGCCATACTCGGTGAACTCGTCACCGCCCTCGGTATCCCATGCTGACCGGCTGGGTCGTCGCCATCCGCCAACACGTCCTTGAGACGCCCGCACCCGTCATCGCCGACGTTCTCGGCCCTTGGAGTCGATATCCCCCGGCGATCACTCAAAGCCACCAACACGCCCGTCACACCCGAGAACTCGCGGCAGTTGATTACGCGAACTCATCAGTCAACCACCGGTTGCAGTGATGCTACTTATTGAACACTTTGAGCAGACCGGTGATGCAGGGAATCGCCAGAAGCGAAAAGAAGATGGTGCTAATCACATCGTGTGAGGTCTTGTAAAATATGATGATCCCCAGAATGATGACCAGAGGACCGATGCATCCGCACCCCTTTGCTGCCCTGTCTCCGGCCCTCTGGGCTCTCTGAGCGGCCCATTGCCTTCGCATCTCTGTCATGTACTGCTCGCGGAAGGCCATCTCTTCAGGGCTTCTGGGTGCCTGGGCCCAGTTGAATATCATGTTCCCGTTGACGTCCCGGAACTGAGATACTGGGCCGTAGAAGTTTCCTCCTGAGACCTGGTTGTAAACGTTCGGATGATCGTCATCTTGATCTGCCATGTGACCATCTTAGGAACTGATTTGACGTTACGTCAGCATGAGCAGGATTGTCAGCCAATCTTTTCCTTGTTGGTGTCCGGGCGACGGTCCGGCTGTGTCGCCTGAGTTCCTGGCTGACCAGGCGTCGGCGTAGGGGTGGTTCACGGAAGAACCGACGCGACCGGAGCCGGAGCGTTCCTTCGGACGACGCGTTCCGCCGCGCCGTGATCGCGCGGCTTCGCGAATCCCGGGCGGGCCGGGGCATTCGGGTGGTTGATTGGCGTGGACCGGTCGTGACGGCGCGGACACAGGGGGTACCCGCTATGGGAGTCGCACCACGTATCTCGCCAAGGCCCAACTCCGGGAACCCCTGGGGGTGAACACCTTCGGCCTGCGCCGGGTCCTGTGGCGGGAGGACTTCCCGGCGTCGGAGAAGCACGGGCCCGCGCTGGGTTCGACGAGGACGACGACCCGGTGTGGAACGCGACCGAGGTAATGGTTGACCAACGCCCCTCAAGCTCCCGCCCACGGTCGGAAGCGTCGAGGCGGGCGAATTCACCCGGACGGGTCCCGGGTGTGCCTATCACGCACTCGTGGCTCGTGCGGTGCTCAGCGGCCCTTGGGTGGGTCATGCGGGTGCGGAGCAGGGTGGCGCGGGTGAGTTCGGTGCCGTCGGGGTGTTCCCGGTTAAGGAGGGCGGTCAGGGGTTGGGGCGTGTCGCCAGTCAGGACGCAGGAGGCCTCGGTGGGCCGCTCGTCCCGGGCGGGACGTGGTCCAACAGGGTGGGCCGAGTCAGAAGCCGGCCCTCGTCGGCTCCGGTGACGGGGCTCGCGGCCGTCCACGGCCAGGGTCGCGCCGTCGGAGAGTCCTGTCTCCAGGTACCGCCACCTTGTCGTGTGTGCGGCGGTGATCAGAGGCCCATCTCGGACCGGGGCGCGTCGCCGGGACCGCAGGTGTCTCCTGCGGCGACGCAGGCCGAAGCCCACCCCCTCCTGGTGCGGCCGCAGGGCCGAGGGGCCGGTGTTCTGGTCCTCCGACAGCGCCGGGCAACTTGTAGGCCGCTTGAGCCGGCTTGAAACGTCCGTTGCACCGCGGTGCGTTCCGGATTCACCGCGGCAGGGCGACCGTTTCGGACCGGTGACCGGCCTCCGGTCCGACTCGTAGCCGCCCGCCCGGACCACGACCGCCGGCATGCGGGGCCGGCGCAATCGAGCCGCAAGACGGGCAGCGGATGGTTGTTGCGGGAGCCAAAGGCCGCGTTCACCGTTTGCGAACGCACTGGTGGGTGGGATACGCGGCGTCCGTCCTTGGCAGCATCCGTCCCAGATCCACTGGGTCCTGCTCGGCACTCGGAGCGGGCCGCCTAACAACTTACGGAGAATCATGCGCGTCCGCGCTTTCACCGCTGCTTTGTCGGGAATTCTGACCTTTTGCGCCTTGGGTGCCGCACCGGCGCAGGCCAGTCCCGTCAGCCCCACGACGATCATGGCCGTCACGGTCAACGGTGGTCAGCCCATCGCGGTCGGCACCGCCACGAAGACCATCAGCGCCGCCGTGCTCGGCACCAACGACTCCGGGATCGGCGCCGGGATCGTCTTCCTCTGGCATGGCGCCACCGACTACGCGCACCGGGACGCCACACTCTCGGATTCGAACCCGGGCGTGTGCTTCTCCCCCGGCGCCTTGGGGCACTGCACATCGACGATCGGCATCACCCCGGCCCGGGACACCGACAAGGCTCTGTACAGCAACTCCCTCGCCGGAACGTGGAAGGTCGCGACCTTCGTGTGGGGCAACAACCATCAGTTGGGCTACTCGTACCAGTACTCCACCGTCCAGGTGCTGAGGCAGGCGAAGCTCTCGGCCGACGCCGCTCCCGAGCCGGCGCACGTGGGCCAGACGATCAACGTCTCCGGCAAGCTCGTCCGCGCGGACTGGGAGACCGGCGCGGACGCAGGCTATGCAAACCAGCCCGTGAAGCTCCAGTTCCACAAGACGGGGAGCACCGGATTCGTCACTCTCAAGACGGTGATGACCGGTTCAGGGGGCGTCCTCAACACCACGGTCAAGGTGTCCGCCAACGGCTCCTACCGGTTCGCGTTCGCCGGCGACGCCACCACCTCGGCGGTCCAGTCGGTCGAAGACGTCGTCAACCTCGATTAGCCGCAGAGGCCGTCTTGCCGTCCACCGGCGTAGGGCGCTGTGCGTTCGGCGCACTGGTCGGCGCTGATGCCGCAGGGAGATCGCCGTGGGTGACCGCGGGACCCGGGGATCCATGCCGAGCCCGAAGTGGCGGGCGGTCGAGCGGGTCTACGGCCGGCCGGTTCGCCGGCCGCGCACATCCTCCACCGATGTCTCCTCCCGTGACGACGAGGGTCTGCCCGGCCGCTCCGAAGCCGTCATCCGTATCGCCCTGATCCCCGGCCGCACCGTCCGCCGCCTCACCAGCGAGAACACCGCATCCCGGCGCGATCCGACACCTCATGCCGAACAGCGCGTTTTGACAGCGGACACTGGGAGAGAACGACCTCTGGCAGCTCGCTGCCCCGTGCTTGAAGCGAGCGCAGCCGTTGGCTCCTGTGGCGTGTCACTATGTGTGGATCACGACAGGGGGCGATGATGAGCGGGCTGCATATCAGCGTGTTGGGCGAGGTGAGAGCCACGTTCCAGGACCAGGTCGTGGACCTGGGAGGGCTTCGACAGCGCGCTGTGCTGGCCCTCTTGCTGGTGGCACGGGGCGGGATCATCACCAGTGACCGGCTGGTCGACGGGGTGTGGGGCGGGTCGCCGCCGCCAAGGGCGCAAGGCGCACTGCACGCGTACGTCTCGCATCTGCGACGCCGGCTCGAACCCGGACGGGAGGCCAGGTCCCGCAGCGGCTTCATCGTCAGTGAGGGCTCCGGCTACGTCTTGCGGATACCGGACGAAGCAGTCGACGCGTGGCGCTTCGAACAGTCACTGGGGCATGCCGCCACGATCACCGACCCGGCCGAGGTGGTGCCGGTTCTCGAGGGCGGACTGGCGCTGTGGCGAGGACCGGCGTTCGCCGAGTACTCGGCAGAGCTGTGGGCCCGGGGGGAGATCGCACGGCTGGCGGAGTTGCGTGAGGTGGCTCGTGAGCGGCTGCTCGCCGCACGTCTTGAGCGTGGTGAGGACGCGGTCCTCGTGCCGGAGATCGAGGCACTGATCGGACAGGACCCCCTGCGCGAGGGACGCTGGCGTCTGCTCGCCCTCGCCCTCTATCGTTCGCACCGGCAGGGCGACGCGCTGAGCGCGTTGCGGCGCGCCAGACAGGTCCTTGCCGAGGAACTCGGGACCGATCCCGGCTTCGCTCTGCGCACCCTCGAAGCGGACGTTCTCGCACAGTCACCCGCGCTCGACCGGCCTGCACCTGCCGGATTCGCGCACCAAGAGGCACCGGCTGCGGCCCCGGAGGGGACGCGAATACGGCCGGCCGGTGCAGCCCGACCGGCTTCCCAGGGCGCGGACGTCCTGGTGGACCGGGACCGGCAGCTGATCGAACTGGGCGACTGTCTGGCCGGTGCGCTGAAGGGCAGGGCCGGCATAGTCCTCGTGGAGGGCCCCGCCGGTATCGGCAAGAGCCGCCTGCTCGCCGAGGTTCGCCGGCTGGCCGCCGAACATGAGGTGCTGACGCTGACCGCACGCGGCAGCCAGCGTGAGAAGGACTACGGATACGGCGCCGTGCGCCAACTCCTCGAACGCCTGGTCGTCAGGCGCGGCGGCGAACTGATGACCGGAGCCGCCGCCGCGTCCACCGCGGTCTTCGACCCCGACGCAGCCGACCACGGCCACCAGCCCGACAGCTACGCGGTCCTGAACGGCCTCCACCAGCTGACCCTCAGGCTCGCCGCCGAACGCCCCCTCCTCCTGGCCATCGACGACCTGCAGTGGTGCGACACCGGCTCGCTCCGCTTTCTGGCCCATCTCGCGGGCCGCCTCGAAGGACTCCCCATCCTCATCGCCGTCACCCTGCGTACAGGCGAACCGCACCATGACGGGGAGCTGCTGGCCGAACTCGCCGACAACGCCGCCGCTCTGCGGATCCATCCCACTCCGCTCACGCCGGCGGGCGTCGCCGATGTGGTTCGCGACGCGCTGGGCGAGCCTCCTGACGCGACGTTCGCCGACGCCTGCCACCGGGCCACATCCGGCAACCCCCTGCTCCTGCGCCAGTTGGTGCGGGCGCTCCAGTCACGCGGCATCCGGCCCGAGGCCGCCCAGGCCGGAACCGTCACCTCCGTGGGATCCAGGGCCGTCTCCCAGCTGGTCCTCAGCCGCCTCGCCCGGCTACCCGCCGACGCGACAGCCGCGGCCCAGACGGTCGCCGTCCTCGGCGACGGCGCGACACTGCCCGACGTCGCCGCCGTCATGGAAGTGTCCGAGAACGAGGCAGCGGACGCCATCGCGCCCCTGGTCCGCGCCGAAATCATCCGCGACCACTACCCGTTCGGCTTCGTTCACCCCCTCGTGGGAGACGCCGTCTACCGGGACCTGCCGCCCGGCGAAAGACAATTGCGTCACGAGCGGGCCGCCCGCATCCTGCACGCTGCGGCCTCACCCCCCGAGCAGACGGCGGCCCACCTGCTGCTCACCCCACACCGCGGCGACCCCTGGGTCGTCGACATGCTGTGCGCGGCCGCCCGGGAAGCCGCGGGCCGCGGTGCCGCCGACGCCGCCGCCACCTACCTCACCCGCGCTCTGCGGGAGCCGCCCGGCCCCACCCGGCAGCCCGAGGTGCTCCTCGAACTCGGCCGCGCCGAGACCCTCGGCAACGGTCCCGCCGCGGTGGAACACCTGCGTCAGGCCTACGAGACGCTGACCGACCCGCCGCGCCGGGCCGCCGCGGCGCTTCTCCTCTCCCGGATCCTGGTCTTCGCCGGCAGGCAGGGTCAGGCGACCGAGTTCGCCCAGCGTGCTGCGGCCCGGCTGCCCCCCGAACTGAAGGACGAACGGCAGGGCCTGCTGGCGCTGGAGCGGATGAGCGCCTACATGCACGGCCTGGACCGGCAGCCGTGGCGCAGTCCGCAGGACCCCGTCATCGACGGCGACGGGTCCGGCGCCCGGATGCTCGCCGCCTACCTGTCCTGGGAAGCCGCCCAGGACGGGAGTGAACGCAGCGGGGCCGTCGCGCTCGCCCGCTTCGCCGTCGCCGACCGTGTCCTGCTGGACGCCGGGGAAGAGCTGCTCTGGTACGCCGCCGTCATCGTCCTGCACCTGGCGGACGAGGAGGTCGGAGCGCTGTGGGGCGCGGCACTGGCCCGCGCCGACGAGCGCGGCTCGCTGTTCTCCGTCCTCTCGACCCACATGTGGCGGGGTTTCACACAGTGGGACCAGGGAGATCTCCGAGGGGCGCTGAAGTCCCTCACGATCTCCGTGGAGCAGCACCAGGCCTGGGGCCTCGCACCCGGTGCCTCACGAGGCTGGGACTTCTTGACGGGAGTTCTGCTGGATCTGGGCGATACCGACGGTGCCCGCGCGTGCCTGGATCGGATGCGCGCCTTGGCCAGGAATACCGAGGGCGCCCTCCTCACCAGGGAGACGCAGGCCAGGGTGCTCATCGCGGAAGGGCGTCATGACGAGGCGCTCACCAGCTTGGACGCCGCCCGGCAGCTGCGGCCGTCCGTGGTCAACCACGCCTGGCGGCCGTGGGCGCCGCTGCGCGTCCAGGCGCTGGCGGGTGTCGGCGAACGGGCCGAGGCGGAGACCCTCGCCAGGGAGCAACTCGCGCTGGCCCGCCGATGGGGCGCGCCGAGCATGGTGGGTCGGTCCTTGCGGATGCTGGGCGAGCTGCGCGGCGCCCAGGGGGTGCCCGAACTCCGGGAGGCGGTGACGCTGCTCGCGCCCGGCCTCGCCCGTCTTGAACATGCCCGCGCCCTGTACTCCCTGGCGGTCCACGGCCCCTCCCAGGAGGCCGAGTCCGCCTTGCGCCAGGCGTACCCCATCGCTGAGCGCTGCGGGGCCGCCGGTCTCCTCCGGTCGATCGGCGACCTCATGGGCAGGCGTAGGTGAAGGTGGCCGACGCGTCTGCCGGGTCGGGCGACAGGATCTCCAGGGTGGCGGTTGCCCGCACGGTCCCGTGGCCGTCGAAGGTCCAGTGCAGGACGACGTCCGTCCGGTGCACATCCTGGGCGACCTGCTGCCGGAGAATGCCGGAAACCGTGCCGTCGCTGCGCTTCCAGCGGTAGTTCACCGTGCCTTCACGGCCATTGGTGTGCAGGGTGCCGATGACCGTGGCGGTGCCGTTGCAGGCGGGACCCGCGGCATCGGTGTGGACGGTGGCTCCGGTCACGGCGAGCGCGGGTGCGTACCGCTGCCAGGCGAGGTAGGCCAGCACCGCGATCAGCACGACCGCCGGCAACAGCCAGCCGCCGAGGACGCCCCTGCGCGGTCTACGTCGGCGTGGGACATCCTGCGGCCTCGGGCCTGGGGATACGGTGCCGTGCCAGACGCTCGCCACCCGGCTGTCGGTGGTGTCCGTCAGGGTGGGCACTCCGGGGCCGAAGCGGGGCGCCTCCGCCGACCCCGGTGCGACGGGTTCCGGGGCGTGGAGTGTGGCGGCGAGGGCAGCGGGCGTCAGTCGTACGGTGCCGATTTCGTCCGCGTGGGGAAGGCGCACGGTTGCCCCCGGTGCGACGGGTTCCGGGGCGTGGAGTGTAGCGGCGAGGGCAGCGGGCGTCAGTCGTACGGTGCCGATTTCGTCCGCGTGCGGACGACGCACGGTTGCCCCCGGTGCGACGGGTTCCGGGGCGTGGAGTGTGGCGGCGAGGGCAGCGGGCGTCAGTCGTACGGTGCCGACCTCGTCCGCGTGGGGAAGGCGCACGGTGCTCTCCTCGGGGCTGTCCTGAGGTGTTTCCTGAGGTGTTGTCATCCGGCATCCTCTCCTTCGTACGGCGTGGATCCCCGAACTCTCAGCGGGGCGGGTTGCAGCCGGAGGGCGCTGAGACGGTCACGAAGGCACCGTTGCCGGAACCGGCGGCCGGTCTGGTCGAGACCTTGACTCCGAGGTAGGGCGAGCGTTCCGGGGTGATGAACGTGTGGGTGTACCTGCCGGAGACCTGTGTCCGCCCCTCGGGAAGGGCGACCGCGTCGGTGGCGACCACCGTCCCGACCGCCCTGGCGGAGGAACCGGTGAACCAGGTCAGGTTGAGCGTTCCGTCGGCGGCCCCGTCGGTCAGTACGGTCACGGAAGCCACCAGGGCGCACCGGGAGCCCAGCGGACCGCTCGCGTCGATCTTCACGGAGACGACATGGAGTTCCGGCGCCGGGGTGGCGGGCGGCACGGTGGTGCCCCCGCCAGAGGTACTGCCGCTGCCCGTTCCCCCCGAGGTGCTGGTGCCCCCGCTGGACGACCCGCCCGACCCGCCCGACGATCCGCCCGACCCGCCCGACGATCCGCCCGACCCGCCCGACGACCCGCCCGAGGTGCCACCCCCGGTGGAGCCGGAACCGGATGAGTCGCCGCCTCCCCCGCCACTCGACGAACCACCGGGGAGGTCGTTCTGGCCCGCGGGGCCGGCCGTGCCCGGCGGCGCCTCGCCCCCGGCTGACGGCTCGTCAGTCGCCTTTGGTGCCGAAGCGGACACACTGGGCGCTCCGGTCGTCGACGGCTCGTCGCTCGCGGCCGTGCTCGCGGAAGCACTGCCGGACGGGGAACCGGGCGTCGAAGGGCCGGACATCGCCACCGGTTCGTTGGCCGGGTGGCCGCTGCTCACGGCCACCGCGGTCACCGTGATCCCACCGAGCAGCAGCGCGCCGGCAGCCACCCCGACCAGGGCCTTTCCCTTGCGGTTCAGCGGCGGCCGACTGCGTTTGCCCCGTTCGGGGCCGGATCCGGGGCTGGAGGTGGCACTTGAGCTGAGGCCGGGATCGGGGCCGGGGCCGGGGCCGAGGTCGGTGGTGGCCAGCGTCGTGGTGCCCGAGGCGCCGCCGGGGTTCGCCCAGGGGAACAGCAGGGGCAGCAGGGCCGCCAGTGCGGCGAGTTTGCGCTGCCCCCGTTCCTCCCAGTCCTCGCCGTAAGCGGCTATCGCCACGGCTTCGAGTTCGGCTACGAAGTCCGCAGCGTTTGCCGGACGTTGCCCGGGCGTCTTGGCGAGACCGCGGCGGATCAACGGGCGCACCCGCTCGGGGGCGAGTGCGTCCGGGACGGGCGCCCCCATGTGCTGGATCGCCAGTTCCTTGACCGTCTCGCCGGCGTACGGCTTGGCGCCGGTGAGGCACTCGAAGAACGTGGCGGTCGCCGCGTAGACATCCGTCGCGGGACTTGCCGGCCGGCCGGTCCACTGCTCGGGCGCCATGTACATGGGGGTACCGGCCGATTCCCCGGCTTCCCCACTGGGCACCGCGATGCCGAAGTCAACCAGCTTGGACGTCCCGTCAGCAGCGATCAGGACGTTGTCGGGCTTGTAGTCCCGGTGCACCACCCCCGCCGCATGGGCGGCGGCAAGGCCGAGCAGCGATCCCTTGAGCACGGCGAGTGCCGCCTCGGGCTCGGTGGCGCCCTCCTGCCTGAGCAGTGCGCGGAGCGGAATACCGTCCACCAGCTCCATGACGATCGCCGCTCCGAAGGACGTCTCCACGTACTCGTAGAACTCGACCACATGGGGGGACCGAAGGGCGCCCAGCAGCTTGGCCTCGGCACGGAACCCGGCGAGGAACGTGCTGTCGCCACGCAGCCGTTCCGAGAGGAACTTGATCGCCACCGGCGACCCGGTCCCGTCATGCCGAGCGAGCATCACCCGGCCACTCGCGCCCGAACCCAGCTCCCTCGACGGCGTGTATCCGGGAATCATCCACGGGCCCGCACCGGATCCGTCGGTCGCGGGGAAGACCTGCGGCCCGCTCATGCGACACGTCTGTCCGCGGCGAGGCCGGCAAGGAGCCCCTCGGGCACCTGGGAGCCCCACGCGTGCGGGTCGTGAACAGGCGCCCCTTGGGGCACGCCGCCACGGTGGGCACCGACGACCGTCGGATTCAGCATTTCTTCCGTCCTTGTTCTGTCGGATGTGCGTGAGTCGCCCTCCGTGCGCATGGTTCGCTCTCGGTCTTGCGGCTCACTTGCATCCGCTCCGGAACACCACAGGGCGCGGGCGCCGGTGAAAACCGCGCCCTGCATGATCCACTCCATGCCGAGGCGCCCGCGGGGCACTCGGGTACGTCCACCTCGTTGGTACGCAGAAATGTCTTCATCTCCGAAGGCGCCCGTCGGTCCGGGTCCGGGGCCTGCCCTGATCGGCGCTTATTGTTGCATTCTTGTATCGGCCCTTATTGCTGCGTTCCGGTCGCGATTCGGAAATAATCGCGTAGGGGGCATGTTCCGGGTGCAGTCAACATTGCGACGTCCGTCTTTCCGGGTGCGGTGGGAGGGCCGAACCGCCGATAGTCGGTGATGGCACCACGGTCCGGCCGCGGCAGGGGGAGCCCGTCAGAGCTCGCCCAGGATCCTCGCTTTGGCGTGCTCGAATTCCGCAGGCGTCAGGGCACCCGAGGCCAGCAGCGCCCGCAGCCGTTCGAGCCGCACGAGTGGATCGCCGGCCGGTGCCGGAGACTCGCCCGCGGAGGCCCGGTGGAGCGACAGGAGGCGGAACATGCCCGCGGCCTTCCGGGCCGGCACGGTGTACGGGCGGGCGGGGCGAGGTTCGGCGATCTCGTCGTCGGGCGCGAACGGCTCGTGGGCGCCACCCCGGATGCCTGCCCCGAGCAGAAAGAAGCTCAGGCCTCCCGTGGTCGCAGCTATCGGCAGCGCGACTTCCCATTGAGTGGTTCCCGCAGGGCATTCACGCTTCGACACGTAGACCCCACCCGACGAACAATTACCGGTGCGTATCACTTGATAGAAACTGTACGCGGCGACTGCCAGCGACGTGAGGAGCAAAAGGCCACCGATACCGGCGCGCAGATAGGATTTCATGATTCCGGACCCCCTGAACAGCGTAGTTTGCGGGCCGGCGAAGGACGCCGAAATCCCGTCCACAGGACACGGGAGACGAGACCGGGAGAGAAGAGCTTCGTCGACGGCGTCATCAAGACGGCGCCATTGAAGTGGCGACACCGGGGAACGCGTACGCATGCTTCTCCGCGGCCTGATGGACCCTGGCCACGTAGTCGTTCACGAGACGACCTTCGCGCTGCGCGGCCCCTCCACCTCGGCGTAGCGCAGGTCCGCCGACCGCGCTGCGGCGGACGCTGTCGTCCTTCCGCGAGGCATTCCCGCAGTAAGACGGCCTCGGTGGCCGCGACGGTCATGCCGTGTCCGTCCTTGGGAGTGAAGCTGCAGATGGCGTCGGCGAAGGCGAGGAAGCCCTCCGGCAGCCCGGTGAGGCGCTCGTACCGGCGGCTCACGCCGGCGGGCAGGCGCATCCTGAGGGCTGCGGTGATCGATTCGGCCTTGCCGACCAGGCCGTCGATGCTGCCGCCGACGACGACCGCGAGCCCCAACCGTAGTGTCACGAACAGTCCCTTCGGCGCTGATGAGTTCAGGCCGGTGGAAGCGCGAAAAACGGAAGATGCGGACGTCGCCTGCGTCGTTCCGGGCTTCGGCGTGCGGGCCCCGTACCGGTGCACGAACCCCCGGTCGAGCCAACTCTCCTGCGCCCCCTTGCGGTGGACTTGCGACTGACTAGCACCTCGGCGGGCCCGCCGGAGGCCAGGAACCTCCCGCCGGCCCGGACGTCAGCTGTCGCCGACGAACGGGATACCGGCGGAATCCGCAACCACCTTCGCGCCGCCGTGTCCGCCCGAGGCTGCGCGGGGCGGGAGCACGCGACGCACGGCCACGCAAGAACGATGCAAGGCGTGTGCCGGACCCTTGGTGACGAGCGGCGAGGGACCGTGGTGCACCGGCACCGGAGAGCATTTCGCCCGCCCCTTACGCAACCGCACCTCGAGCGACCAGGCACGCCTGGACGCTCGCGGACCTTGTACCTCTGGGAGAGTCATGCGAATACGCACGATCACCGCCGCCCTGTCGGGCGTCCTGGCCCTCGCCGTGCTCGGAGCCCCGGCAGCACACGCGGCCGGAAGCGACGACAACACCACGGCCGGCTCGGCGATGCACAATCCGCCGACGTACGCCGTGCCGCCGGATCCGTATGTCGTGTCGACCGGCTCGGCGATGCACAATCCGCCGACGTACGCCGTGCCGCCGGATCCGTATGTCGTGTCGACCGGCTCGGCGATGCACAATCCGCCGACATACGCCGTGCCGCCGGACCCGTACTTCGTGTAGGGAACTGCACGGCGAACGCACCACGAACGCTGGTTCCTTGCTTCGCCCCGCCGGGTGTCACCCGGCGGGGCGAAGTGCTGCCGGCCGGCCGGCGCGGGCCCGCGCCCCGTCGGCGTTAGGCCTCACGCATGCGCTGGGCTTCCGGTTCGACGGCGGCATGCCCCTTGACTGTCCTGATCCTGGGCGTCACCAGCGCCGACAGCCCCGCCCTGACCGGAATCACGAACATCCTCGACGACACCGACACCGAATCCCCCAACGGCCGCACGGTCGTGCTCTTCCGCCACTGACAAGGACAGGTGTACCGGGCGGGATGGGGTTGTTCGCGGTCGTGCCGCAGCCGTGTTCTGATGGATGGGTGAGCGAAAACGGCTCCATGCGCTTGTTCGTGGCGCTCGTGCCGCCCCCCGAAGCGGTGGCGGAACTGCGCCGTGCCGTCGACCCGATCCGCTCCCGGTACGACGGGCTGCGCTGGACCGGGCCCCGAGGTTGGCACCTCACTCTCGCCTTTCTCGGCGCGGTGGAGCCGAAGACCCGGATCGACTTGGAGACCCGGCTCGCCCGCGTCGCCGCGCGCCATCCGCCGCGGAACCTTGCGCTCACCGGCAGCGGCCGTTTCGGCGATCGCACCCTGTGGATCGGGATCCGGGGCGATCGGCGGGCGATGGCTGCCCTGGCCGTGGCCGTACGGCGCGCGGCCGACAAATGCCATATCCCGATCGAGGACCGGCCGTGGCACGGTCACGTGACTCTGGCCCGCGTCGCCCAACCACGCGGGGCGGGCGGGCGGCGCCCCCGAGGCGGTGCGCTCACCGCCCCGGCGGCCGATCTCGCCGGATTCGACGGGGTGGAATGGACCGCGGCTCGGCTGCACCTGGTGCGGAGCGTCATCGGCAACGGCCCGGCCCAGTACCACGACGTGGCGACGTGGCCGTTGGTGGGCAGGCCCTCATCGCACGTCCGCGCGCGAACCCGGGATGGTGCCGAGGAGTCCAGTTCGAAGTGAGCGCCGCCTGAGCCGGCCGAACCCCAGAGGCAACAGCAGGGACCACCGCATCACCCAGTCGCGGGAGTCGCCGTCATTGCGTACCAGGTGAACCCCGGCTCTCCTGGTCACAGTCGTGCAACTCGTGGCCCGCCGACCCGAATCCCGGGCAGTTCGCACCGCGCCGTGGACCAAAGACGCCCGATCGTGGCCATGGGACAACTCGCCGGACCCACCGGACACGCCACCAGCGTCGCGCGTTGCGTTGTCGCCCGAGTGTGCTTGCGGCGCGGACCGATGGTGCGGAAGACGCTGGCAGTGCAAGGGGCCCCACAGGCCCGGATTGCCGAGCTCGCGGAAGTTGATGTCGACGTCGGTGACGGATCGGCCGCCCGGGACGCGGGCGTTGGCCGCAGTGCAGGTGAGTTGGTGGATGGCGTCCACCGGGACTCGGCCGGCGTCGAGGGGCAGCGTGAGCGTGACGCTCCCGTCTCCGGTGTCGACGCCGACCCGGCCCGCCACATCCGCCAGGGCGGTCGAGAGTCCCCGCCGCTGTTCGGCCTGGGTCGGTCCCTTCAGCAGCAGTGCGACCGCTTGGCCGGGGTCGAGGGAGGCGTCGGCGGGTCGGGAGACCGCTTGGACACCGTCCAAAGACACGAAGAACAGGCGAGCCCGGTCGGGGACGGTGCCGACCTGGGGAACACCCCTGGCCGGGGGACCGACTCCGTGTGGCTTCGTGGCGGAGATGCCGCATTCGGCGACGAGGACGGCCACGACGGCGGCCATGACGGCGGCGACCACGGTGGTGATCCTCCGGACGTTGGTGTCCGACCTCGCCCGACGACGCGGGCTCGCCGTCGTGATCGGTTCCGGGTGCACCGATGTCGCCCAGGTGCCCGGGGTCCGGCACGGCGGCCGGCGGCACGAGGGGGAGTTCGATGGTGAACACGGTGCCCTCGTTCGCGGTGGTGGCCGCTCGTAGGGTGCCGCCGTGCAGGCGGATGTTCTCGCTGGCGATGGCGAGTCCCAGGCCGCTGCCGTCGGATCGGGTCCGGGCCGAGTCGGCTTTGTAGAAGCGGTCGAAGATGTGCGCGAGCACGGCCGGATCGATGCCGGGGCCATGGTCGACGACGTCGAGCGCGACCCGGTCGTCGGCGCGGCGCAGTACGACCCGGACGGGGCTGCCACCGTGCCGCAGTGCGTTGCCGATCAGGTTGGCGAGGGCGACGTCGAAGCGTCGAGGGTCGAGGACGACGCGGATCCCGTCGGGGAGTTCGGTCTCGACCCGGTCGGTCCAGCCCCGGGCCCGTAGGGTTCGGCGTACCGCGGTGGAGACGTCGACCTCGTCGGTGTGCAGGACTGCGGCGCCTGCGTCGAAGCGGGAGATCTCCATGAGGTCGTCGACCATGCGGGCGAGTTTGCGGGTCTCCTCGGCCACCAGTCGGAGTGCCTCGGAGGTGTCGGGGTCCAGATGGGTGGTGTCCTCGTCGAGGACCTCGGTGACGGCGACCATCGCCGCGAGGGGGGTGCGCAGTTCGTGGGAGACGTCGGCCGCGAACCGCCGGGCGCCGGCTTCCAGGCGGCGCCGTTCGGCGGCGTCGCGTTCGATGGTGTCGGCCATGGTGTTGAACGTCGCGGTCAGGTCCGCGAGTTCGCCGGTGCCGCGGACGCGGATGCGGGTGTCGAGTTCGCCCTCGGCGATGCGGTGGGCTCCCGCGCGCAGCCGCCGTACCGGGCGAAGCACGTGCGCGGCGGCGACGAGTGCCGGGACGAGGGCGAGCCCGACGGCGGGGATCGCGCCGTAGCGGGCCGCGGTGACCAGCGCGTGGATGTCGGCCTGCTCGCCGCGCAGGGACATTTCGGCGTACACCACGATCCGGGTGGGGATGTCGTCGTGCCCCGCGTGCAGGATCGGCATCCCGACGACCAGCCACGGGCCGTCGGGCCGTGCGACGCGCTGGGTTACCGCGCCGTTCTCCCGCAACACCGCTGATCGCAGGGCCGCGGTGATTGCGCCGGGATCACCGGGCGCCTCGGCGGGGACGAGTGGGCCGTCCTGGTACGAGACGTGGGTGCGCCAGTCGCGGGGGGTGCCCGCGCGGTCGAGCAGGGCGGTCAGCTGCCGCAGGTCCTCGGTGCTGGGCGGATACGCCAGATCGGGTGCGCGCGAGTCGAGTTGGGCGCGCAGTTCGTCGGTCGCGGCGTTCTCGGTGCGGTCGAGGATCGCGTCGCGGGCTTTGTCGAACGTCAGTGCGGAGGTGATCAGCGCGCTGAACGCGGCGACCAGGAGAAAGGCGACGACCAGCCGGGGGCGAAGACCCCGCAGCGACAACCGGCGTCCGACAGCTCGCGCTGATCCGGGCGCGGGCCGCGCGGCGGACGCGGTCACAGCGGACCGAAGCGGTAACCGAATCCGCGGACCGTCTGCACGTAGCGGGGGCGGCGCGGGTCGTCCTCGACCTTCCCGCGCAGGCGCAGCACGCACGCGTCGACCAGCCGGGCGTCCCCGGCGAAGCTGTGCTCCCAGACGCGTTCGAGGAGGATGTCGCGGCTGTACACGCGCCCGGAGGAGGCGGACAGGTACAACAGCAGCTTGAGTTCGGAGGGCGCGAGCGTGAGGTCGGTTCCGTTTTTGGACACGATGAGCGCGGCCCGGTCGATCGTCAGATCGCCGTACCGGTCGACCCGGGGCGCCATCGGATTCTCGGCGGTGCCGTCTTCGGTGTCGGCGGGAACGGCGCGGCGCAGGGCGGCCTTGATCCGGGCGCCCAAGACCTCGCCGCCGGCCGGCTTGACGACGTAGTCGTCCGCGCCGGCCTCCAGGCCGCCCACGACGTCGATGTCGTGCCGCGAGCGGTCAGGATGATGATCGGGAGTTGGTGCCGCTCCCGGATCCGGCGGCACACCTCCCGGCCGTTGATGCCCGGCAACATCAGATCCAGCAGGACGAGATCGGGGCGGAAGTCCTCCAGGGTGGCGAGCCCGGCCTCCCCGGTGGCTGCGACGGCGACCTCGTGGCCGCGCCGTCGCAGTGCGATACCGACGCCTCTTCGGACCGCGGGATCGTCTTCGATAAGCAATACGCGTGGCATGGTGGTGAAAATTCCCTGCTGAGTCGTCACGACGGATTATAGGGGACTGTGTCCGGGCCGTTCGAAGACGTTGTGGTGAGGCAGGAACGGCAGCCTGTGGTGCTCTTCGACTTACGACGGATTTCGCGGCACCGATCCCGTCCCGTACCGGTCGGCGGGTGTGTTGACGCCTGTTCGCACAGCTCAGAGCCTCGTTGGCCATCGTATGGTCCCGTGATGACGGGTCTGTGCGCGATATGTGACGAGACGATGACAGCCTCCGGTTTCGATACCCGAACGTGTTTGGCTCGACGAGCAGTCGAACCAAGACCCGGGATATCGAGACAGGAATACCCATGACGATTGGTGGAATACGTCGCGGCGGCGTGGCGAGGGGTGCGGGCACGGCAATGGCCCTCGTCCTGACCGCAGCGACCCTCACGGGTTGCGGTGGAGCATCCGACACATCGGCGAACCGACCTGTCGCCGGCACCTACAAGGCGGCTCGCCCGCTGCCGGGCGCCGCCGGTGCCAAACCCTCGACCGCCCCGCGCCCGAAAGAGGGCGGCACGGTCGATCCCTCGATATCGCGGCACTCGGAGGACGGCGGCAGGACGGTCAACCTCACCCTCGACGACGGCCCGGACGCCGTGTGGACGCCCCGCTTCCTGGAGCTGCTCGAGAAGCACAAGGCCAAGGCCGTGTTCTGCGTCCTGGGGCCCGCCGCCAAGGCCAACCCCGAACTGCTGGGCAGGATCGTCGACGCCGGCCACCGTCTGTGCAACCACTCGGTGCATCACGACACCGCCATGGACAAGAAGCCCGTCGACTACCAGACGCAGGAGATCCTCGACGCCAAGAACATGATCGACCAGGCGTCGGGAGGCCGACGGATCTGGTACTACCGCGCACCCGGCGGCGCGTTCACCCCGGAAAGCCGCCAGGTCGCCGCCGATCACGGCATGCGCCCCCTCGGTTGGAACGTCGACCCGAGCGACTACCAGCGCCCCGGAGTCGACTCCATCGTCACCCGCATCCAACAACAACTGAGCAAGGGCCCCACCATTTTGATGCACGACGGGGGCGGCAATCGCGAACAATCCTTCCAGGCTCTCGAAAAGCTCCTGACGTGTTTCGACGAACAGGGTTACCACTACGGCTTCCCGCAATCGTGAACCTGCTTCGCCGACCGACGGACAGGCCGACGGACGGGCCGGCCGGCCGGCCGGCCCGTCCGTCGGCTCGGCACGCAACATTCAGTCACCGACGGTGAGTTGGGTGATGTCCACAGAGGCCGCCCCGCTGTGCCGGCGTGGGAACCCGCCGATGGGCACGCCGAGGGAAAGTCTGCGCAGGCATGGGGTATGTCTCCGAAAGACGCGGGGCGGAACGAGCCCGGGCCCGTTCCGCCCCTCGATCACTGTGCCCGGCGAGGCGAGCGCATCGCCCGGGGTCGACTACTTGCAGCCGAGTCGTGCGTACACCTTGTCGCCGGTCCACGACCCGGTGGCCCAGCGGTCCACTGCCGCCGGTGTGAAGGAGTACTGCTTGCCGAGTTCCTTGCCCAACCAGTGAGCGAACGCGGCCGAAGCCTGCTGGCAGGAGTGGATGCCGTCGTTGCTCCGCTGCGCCTTGGCAGCGGCGCCGTCGGTGCCCCACAGGGCCGCGGCGTCAAGGGAAGCGCACCTTGTCCGGATGCTTGTCCGCCACGTCCCTGGCCGACTTCGGAGCGGACTTGATCTCGGCCTCGTGCGGCTTGTAGAAGTCGTCGATCTTGAACGGCGGCGCTGACACGATGACGAGTTCGGCGCCCGCGTCGGTCACCATCTTGACCAGCCGTTCGTAACTGGCGTGTTGTTCCTCTGCCTTGCCCCAGTCGTAGGTCGTGATCTGGTAAACGACGACGTTCGGCTTGAAGGAGCCGAGTTCCTTCGGCAGCTGTTCCCAGGTGGGTTCGGCCACCTCGCCGATGACACCGCCGCCACCGGCGGCCGCCATCGACTCGAACTCCATGCCGTTGGCCTTCATTGCCGCCCGAGCGCGGGAGCCTCGACTTCGCCGATGGAGTCACCCATCCACAGCAGCTTGGCGAGCCTTACGTTCTTGTTCCCGGCGCCGGACGGTTCCTGGCCGCCGCGGGCTGTGGCGGAGGGAGCGGTGGCCGAGGGGGCCGAAGCGGACCGGCCGTCGGTGGCCTCGCTCTTCTTGTCCGAGTCGTCGCAGGCGGTGAGCCCGAAGGCCCCCGCCGCAGTGACGAGGGCGATTCCCACGGTGAGCCGGACCGTGCGCCGACGGCGGGTGGAAGGGTTGGTCTCGCTGTTCATGTCGTCCAGTAGAGCCTCTGAAATCCCTACTCAAAGGGGTTGTCATCGTTTCATCACACGCTGGGAGAGGAACAGTCATCCACCACGAGCCCGCACCCGGATCGTGCGCGCACAGACCCAGGCGAACGGCGTGGTCGCCGGGCGCCTGCGGGGCGAGGCGCCGATCGCATTGCTGATCGTGGCGGCTGCGGGGTTCTGGGTTGCGGGGATCACGTGTGTGTATGTGTTGGGTGGGCGATGGTGGGGTCGCGATGACGACGTCGTGTCCGAGCCGTAGATCCCGAAGGGGTGCCCGGGTCCGGAATCCGGCGTCGCGGTAGCCGCCTCTCTTGTGGCCGGAATCCACGAGGCGCTTCATCCCGCGTCTTCACCCTCGACCGGCACACATCACGTCTTCGCGACGTGCGCGGCTATCCGCGCACCGTCCTTCGGCTCGAAGAAGCAGGCGGCCTGCCCCCACGCGTTGAGCCGTGAGGACAATCGTCAAGCATCCGGTGATCCTCTCCCGGAGAGACTGGACCAGGCGTCAAAGAGCCATACCTGCCCAGTACTTGGGGGTGACGCTGCTGGGCGCCCACGTCAGTAGACGGGTCCGTGACGGCGGATGAATGTGTGACCGGTCTCGACGGTGGGCACTCCGTCAGTCCGGCTTGCTCAGCAGCCGCGTCACCCTTTCCCCCACTGTCGGGGTGAGGCGCCCCTCGCACTCCACTCCCACCGCTACCGCCAGGTCCCTGCCGTGTAGGTCTGCCAGTGCCTCGGCCAGCTCCGCGAACGAGGAAGCCGCCGTGCGACCGCGTGTCACGCCTGTCGCCACCACGGCCGCGCCGACCAGTGCCGTCGGCCACCACCACACGGACAGCAGAAGGTACGCCAGGCCCCACGCCGTGAGGCGGGCCGCCGCGCTCAAGGCCGTGCGGGCGGTGGTCAACTCGGCTCGGGTGGCGTCGGGCGCGAGGAGCCACATGTGAGGCCAGGAGAGGGTCAGGTCAAGGCGATAGGCGCGCCAGACGCGGCGGTCCGGGCTGGTGATCCTGTCACCGGTCCAGAACGGGTGCCGGGGTGGGACCAGAGAGATCCGGTTGCGGAGGGCGTAGCGCTGTTCCGCCTGTTCCGTGAGGGCCGCGACATCGGCCGTGCCGCCGATTCGGGCGCGGCCCGCGGCGACCAGCGTCGCGCGGTACCCGGCGTCAGCTGCCCGCCAACGCCGCATTCGGCGCTCGGTCAGGCGGCGGGTCAGCGGTCCGCGCGCGTCCATGAGCCAGACCTTCTCGATCAGGACTCCGACGGCCTGCGTGACGGTACCGGTCATCGCGGCCCCGGCCAGCACGGCGACCGCAGCCACCGCGAGGGCGCCCGCGCTGTGGGCGCCGGGGGCGTCCGCCAGGGAGTCCAGCCGCGTCCGCAGCCGCCCGAAGTCGTGCCAGTGGCTCTGGCCCAGGATGACCGCCGTGGCCAAAGACACGAGGTACACCAGGCCGGGAATCGCCAGGAGCGCCACCCAGCGTTCGGCGAGTTTTCCGCTGAGCGCGTCGAGGAACGCACTCACGGGCGCAGCCCGACCTCGCGCAGCGGTCCGCCGAAGATGCGGCAGGCCGGCGCTTCGCCGCCCTCGGACGCCGGTGCCTCGACGCGGGCGCAGTGGCGGCGAGGGCAGGCGAGGACGTAGAGCCAGGGATGGCCGGATCCGGAGCCGGGGAAGCTCTGGTAGACGGGCGGGGTTTCCGTACGGTAGGAGCCGAGGCCCGCGCTGTAACCGGCGGCGAGGAGACGGGACTCCAGTTCGTTGAAAGCGTCCTCGAGGACCTCGGGGGAACGACCGTTGCGCAGCTGGGAGATGAGGCGCTCGACCAGGCGATCCCCCTCTGCGCCAAGGTCCGGCATACCCGGTGAGGACGTGAGCCGGAGGCAGAGCGCCGCCAGGCGTTCGTGACCCGACCCGCCGGTTGCCATGTCGACTCCGCCTCCCCCGTCACCGAGTCCGCTCACCGCCGCACCTCCATGGATCAGCCGTCCGCGCTCTCAGCATAACGAGCGTGCAGGGTGGGCTACTTGGGTAAAATCGAATTTCGAGTTCCCGCCGCTGACCACGGTCGAGAGCCCACAGGGACACGGGGAACGATGATGTCGGACAGGCACAAAAGGGCCGAAGAGTCCATCGAGCGGGTGGCCGCGCTGATCGGGCGGTTCGACCGCACCGGCGAGCGCGCTCCGCTGGACGCCGCCGTCGAGATGTGCCGGGCGGCGCTGGGCGGGGTGCCCGCCGCCGAGAACGTACGGACCTGGTGGCTGAGGGCGTTGCGCACCACCCTCGTAATGCGCTGGTTGTCTTTCCGGCAACGGCCCGACCTGGACGAGTCGATCGGCCTGTGGCATCTGCCGGCGGCCGGGAGGGCTCCTTGCGATCAGGACCTTCGTCTCCTGGGATGTATGTTCGCGGACCGCTTCGACCTCGACCGGAACCGCGCGGACAGGGACACGGCGATCGCGGCACTGCGGCAGGCGTTCGAGATGCCTCCGGACGGTACGGAGCAACAGCCTCTGATCGTCGACAGGCTCGGCATGTTGCTGTCGGAGCGCGCCGAGGAGACGGGCAGCGCGGCCGAAATGGCGGAGGCGGTGCGGTTGCTGCGCCACGGCCTGAGCCTGCTGCTCGATGAGGAACCGCACAACGCGGCGGACATCGCCGCCGTCCGGAACAATCTGGCGGCGGCCCTCGGCCGTGCCTTCGAGATCCTCGGAACAACGTCCGCCCCGTACGAAGCCGTCGAGCTCCTGCGTGCGGTCCTGGCGGCGACGCCTCCCAGCTCGCCCCGGCGGGCACCGGCACTGCTGAATCTCGCCGAGGCGCTGCGTAGGAAGGCCGAGCTGACCTCGGCGGCGGCCGACATCGAGGCGATGGTCGCCGCGGCCCGGGTAGCCCACGCCGCGGCACCGGCAGGGCATCCCGAGCACGCGCGTGGCCTGGCCGTGCTGGGAGTCGCACTGCGGCTGGCAGCCGAGGGCACCGAAGGGACCGGCCTGCTGCACGAGTCGGTCGAGCTGCTGCGCGAGTGCGTGCGGACCACGAGCCGGGCCGATCGGTCACGCCTGCCCCGGTTGAACAGCCTCGGCAACGCCCTGCACCGACTCGGCGAGCGTACCGGCGACGCGACGCTGCTGGACGAGGCCGTGCGCCACCTGCGCGAAGCCGTCACGGAGCCGTCTCCCGACGAGCCGGACCACTTCGGCCGCGTCGCGAACCTGGCCCTCGCCCTTCGCGAGCGCTACCACCAGACCGGCGATCTCACCTCCCTGCGCGAGGCCGCCGAACTGGCCCGGCCGGCTGTGCGCTTCCCCCGGTCGCCCTTGGACTCCGATACCAAGCTTGCCAACCTCGGCATCATCCTCCAGACCTGGTACGACCGGACGGGGGACGCCGCCGCCGCTTCCGAGGCCGTGGAAGCGGCCCGGCAGGTCCTCAACCGGA
This sequence comes from Embleya sp. NPDC005575, assembly GCF_040605455.1. NCBI lineage: Bacteria > Bacillati > Actinomycetota > Actinomycetes > Kitasatosporales > Streptomycetaceae > Embleya > Embleya sp. NPDC005575. The sequence goes on from NZ_JBEXCV010000035.1 coordinate 49,087, forward strand.
CCCCTCAGGACAGCGCCGACCTCGCCATGCGGCTCAACCACCTCGGCAACGCACTGCACGAGCGCTACCGGGCCGAGGGCGGCCCGGCCCACCTGGACGAGTCCATCGCCGTCCTCACCCGCGCCGTGGCGGAGACGGCCTACGGCGAACCGGAGCACGCAAGTTACCTGCACAACCTGGGGCTCTCGCAGCTCACCCGGGCGAAGGCAACCGAGGACGAGGCAATGCTGAACCGCGCGGTGACCACGCTCGGCCGTGCGGTGTACGCATCGCCCACCGGCACCGCCCACACCGCCGGCTACCTCCAGTCGTACGCCTGCGCGCTCCGCACGCTGCACGAGGCGAACGGAGACCCTGCTGTCCTCCGCGTGGCCGAGGACGCGTACCGGCAGGTCGCTGTGATCGAGGCCCTTCCGGCGGCGGCCCGCATCCGCGCCGCCTGCGACTGGGGCGCCGCCGCCGGTGACGCGGGCCGTTGGGAGGAGGCTCTCGCCGGGTTCGAACTGGCCCTTACGCTGCTGCCGTTCAGCATCACCAGGCGTCTGCGGCGCGACGACAAGGAGTACCGGCTCACCGGTGTTCAGGGGCTGGCCGCCGACGCCGCAGCGTGCGCCGTCCAACTCGGGCGCCTGGACCACGCAGTGCAGCTTCTGGAGCAGGGACGCGGTGTCCTGCTCGGCCAGACGATCGCCGCGCGTACCGAACTGGATCGGTTGCGCGTCGCGCACCCGAAAGCCGCCGAGCACTTCGTCCAGGTGCGCGACCGTATCGATGCGATCGATGCGTTGGAATCGGCGATTCCCGAGCGGGAGGGTGCCGGTCACGACTCCGATGTGCGGCACACCCTCGCGGCCCGGTGGGAGCGGTTGGTCGGCGAGATCCGAGCGCTGCCGGGTTTCGAGGGGTTCCTCGGCGCCCCGACGTACGACGAGGTCCTGGCGTGCGCCGAGCGCGGTCCCGTGGTCTTGGCGTACTCCAGTGTCTACCGCAGCGACGCACTGGTCCTGCGGCCCGAAGATGTGCAATTGGTGCCGCTGCCACGGGTGAGCCCCGAGGCGGTGGCGGAAAAGGTGGCGCGGCTCGACGAGGCGCTCACCGCCGCGACCTCGCCGACCGGGGAGCGAAGCGCCCAGAAGGCCATCGAGGAGGTGCTCGCTTGGATCTGGGACCGCGTCGCCGAACCGGTCCTCGGCCGGCTCGCGCTGCTCGACGCGCCGGCCGACGGCGACTGGCCCCGAATTTGGTGGTCACCGGTCGGTGCGCTGGCTGCGCTGCCGCTGCACGCGGCTGGGCACCACGGTGAGTCACCGGGTCCCCGGCCCCGGACAGTCCTCGATCTGGTGGTCTCCTCGTACACGCCGACCCTCCGCGCACTGGCCTACGCGCGACAGCGCGCGTCGGACCGTCGGCCCGACGGCGCTCTGCTCGCCGTGGCTGTATCCGATGCCCCCGGAACGCGGGCACTCGGCGGCGTCCGCCGGGAGGCGAGGGACCTGAGCGCGCTGCTGCCCACCGAAGTCATATCCGGCCCGCGGGCGACGTTCGCCAACGTGCTGCGCGCGCTGCCCGCGCATCCGTACGTGCATTTCGCCTGCCACGGGGTGAGCGACCCGGACGACCCCTCCCACGCTCGTCTCCTGGTGCACGACCACCAGGAACATCCCCTGACGGTCCAGCACATCTCCCGTCTGGAACTGCCGGACGCCCGGCTCGCCGTGCTGTCCGCCTGCGAGACGGCGCGGGGCTCCGAGCGTCTCGCGGACGAGTCCATCCACATCACCTCGGCCTTCCAGATCGCCGGCTACCCGCACGTGATCGGCACCCTGTGGCCGGTGCACGACGTGGTGGCGGGAGGGGTGGCCAGGAGCCTCTACCGCCACCTGCGCGGTGACAGAACCGCCGGGTCCCGGGGGCTCGACGCCGACCAAGCGGCCCTCGCGCTGCACCGGGCGGTCCGACAGTGCCGGACCGATTTCCGGGGCAGCCCCAGTCTGTGGACCGCGCACGTGCATTCGGGAGCCTGACGAGGCTACGGGAAGGAACCGACCGCGACATGGTCTTCAAATGGCGCAGGAAGCGGGACGACGACGCGGGGCGGGACGAGCTGTCCCTGACCCCGGCCGAGCAGAAGCTGCCCTCGGCGGCAGACCTGGTCGTGACGTTGCAAGGAGAGGACGGACGGGAGGAGGAGATCGTCCGGGTCGGCATCCCGCCGCACGAGTTCTTCGGGATGGCGGCCAACGCCGCCTATGAACGCCTGGGGCCCGACCACCCCGAGACTCTGCTGGCCTTCCGGCAGTACACGCGGGTGCTGGCGGAGATGGAGGGCCGCCGCGAAGAGGCCCGTGACCGGTTCATGGATCTGGTACGCCTTCAGGCCCAGGCGCTCGGCTACGTCCATGAAGACACCCTGACGACCGCCGCAGACCTGGCCGACCTCGTCCGGGACATGGGCGACTTCGTGAAGGCGGAGGAGATCTGGCGCAGCGTGTGGACCAGTCGGGGCGAACTACTCGGCCCCAACCACCCGCAGACCCTGGACGCCGCGAGTGGTCTGGCGACCGTACTGGAGGACTTGCGCCGCGAGGCGGAGGCCATCGCGCTCCACCGGGACGTGCTGGACCGCAGAATCCTGCTGCTCGGGCCGGACGATCCGGTGGTGCTGGCCGACGTTGGGCGCCATGCCGCGGCACTGGCCAGAGGCCACCGCTGGGACGAGGCCGAACCGGCTCTGCGCGAACTCATCGCCCGCCTGGAGCACCGCAACGAGCAGGACGGCTCCCTCGGTATCTCCGCTCGGGCCAACCTCGGCGCCGCGCTGTGCCGGCTGGGCCATCTCGACGAGGCCGAGGTGGTGATGCGCGACGTGCTCGTCGTCCAGCGCCGGGACAAGGGCGCCGACCACCCGGAGGTGCTCACCTTCCACAACAACCTCGCGGCCCTACTGCATGCCCGGCAGCGGTACGCAGAGGCGGCAGTGATGCTGCGCGAAGTCCTCGCGGCCGTGTCCAGGAAGCACGGGGACGGTCACCCGGAAACCGTGCACTCCCGCGACAACCTGGCCAACGTGCTGATCGACAACGGCGAGCGCGCCGAAGCCGCACAACTCCTCATCCGCTGCCGTGACGACTACACCCGTATCTTCGGTTCGCACCATCCCCTGACCCGGAAAGCCGTCGAACGCCTCGACTGGCTGCGGGAGAATCCGGCCTGCTGATCGACCTCGTGCTTTCATGAGGCGGCGTCTGACATGCGGTCAGAAAAGCGGGAAATGCTCCTGACCTGCAACACTGAGACAGTCGCGTCGGTCTTGGACCACCACAGCCAGACCGGCTTGGCCTCGCCGCCACTGGGCAGGTGAGCGACCTGGAGCCGGACGACCGTCCCGGAAATCAACCCGCCAACATCCGCCTCACGTCCATCCGCGCAACCACATGCCCCGAACGCACAGCCGTGCCCCGGATTGCGCCGGCGGGCGCGTAGGTGACCGGCGACGAACACGGCGACCGACGCGACGGCCAGGATGATCGCGGCGGTCGGCATCCACGCCGCGACCCCGGCCGCGGCGCCGCCGAGCAGTCCGGCGGCGATCAGCGCCGGCAGCGCGCAGCACGCCACGCACGCCGCGCCGGCCAGCCACGCCAGGCGGCCCGCTGCCTGGCCCGAAGACGCGGAGGGGTCGAGGTCAGCAGCAGGGACCGGCGTGGCGCTCCTCGATGGCGAGTTCCGTGAAGGGCAGGGGGCAGCAGTCGCTGGCCGCGCACACGGCCAAGTCATCGCATCCGGCGTCGACGGCCTCGACCAGGGCGGTGCGGATGACGTTCAGGTCGGCGATCCTCGTGTCGATCTCCGCGAGCTTCGCCGTCGCCTTGGCCTGAAGTCCGTCGCGCTCGCGGCCTCGCGCGCCGTGGTGGTGGCTGCCGGACTCCAGCAGTTCGGCGACCTCCTTCAGCGAGAACCCCAGCCGCTGGGCCGCCTTGATCACCCGCAGCAGGGCCACGGTGTCCGGAGGGTACACCCGGTGCCCGCCCAGCGTGCGGTCCGGTTCGGGCAGCAGGCCGCGGCGCTCGTAATAGCGCAGCGTCTTCGGGTTCACTCCGGCCGCGTCCGCCGGCTGCCCCGATCGCAAGCCGCTCGCCGTGGTCTCGGCGGTCACACCGCACCGGCCCGGGCCGCTTCGGCGCGGACGACCAACGCATCCGGCACCGTCACCTGCGCGGCAGGAACGGCCACGTCCATCCACACCGTGCCGGACGCCGCGCCGCTCCTGACGTCCGTCCGGTCGAAGGCGAAGGTGAAGAACGAGCAGCACCCCGTCTCCCGCTCGGCCTGCCCCGCGCGACACCTACGACTTCCTCGGCCGCAAGACCCACGTCGAAGACCCCGACAAGGGCCCCTCCGACACCCGCTACGACCTCGTCGGCCGCGTCACCGGCACCACCGACGCCCGCGGACAGAAGCTCGCCTACACCTACGACACGCTCGGCCGCAAAACCGCCTCCTACAAGGACACGGTCACCGACACCAACCTCCTGTCGGAGTGGACCTACGACCGCTACGCCAAGGGCCAGGCGGACGGCTCCCCCCGCTACGTCGGCGGCAAGTCCGGCGCCAAGTACACCAGCGAGATCACCGGCTTCGAACCCGGCACCTACCGCCCCACCGGCACCCGGACCACCATCCCCGCCGCCGAGGGCAAACTCGCCGGAACCTACGAGACGAGCACCGGGTACGAACCCGTCCTGGGCCTGCCCCTGACCACCACCCTCCCCGCCCACGGCGGCCTCCCCGCCGAGACACTGCGCACCGCCTACAGCACCCACGGCCTGCCGACCACCCTCGGCGGAGCCGCCGACTACCTCAACTGGGCCGACTACGACGTCTACGGCCACAACATCCGCGCCACTCTGGGCGACAGCCCCCGCCAGGCCGCTTTCACCAGCGACTACGACCCCGCCACGGGCCGCCTGCTGTCCACCGCCTGGGACAAGGAGACCGGCGCCACCGCGAGCGTGGACGCCACCTCCTACACCTACAAACCGTCCGGCGACGTCACCTCCATCAAAACCGTCCGCGACGGCACTTCGACCGACACCCAGTGCTTCGCCTACGACAACCACCGCCGCCTCAAGGAAGCCTGGACCGACACCGCCGGCACCACCACCCTGCCCGCCCCCAACGTCCCCGGCATCGGCGGCTGCACCACCCAGACCCCCACCAAGAACACGAACGGTGGCCCGGACCCGTACTGGCAGACCTTCACCTACGACGCCGTCGGCAACCGCACCAAACTCGTCGAACACGACCCCACCGACGACCCCACCAAGAACATCACCACGGAGTACGGCTACCGCGCGGGCACCCAGCCCACGGACCGCACCCACCGCCTGGACTCGATCACCGTCAGGACCGGCGCCCAAACCCCGGTCACCACGAGCCTGACGTACGACCAGGCGGGCAACATCAAGGGCCGCCCGGGCGCGGACGCCAACCCGCAGACCCTTACCTGGAACGAAGAGGACAAGCTCGCGTCGGTCGCTACCACCAACGGCACGAGCGAGTACGTCTACGACGCCGACGGCAACCGGATCATCCGCCGCGAAGCCGGCAAGAGCACCCTCTACCTCGGCACCGACGAACTCACCACCAACACCAACGGATCCGGCCCGGTCGTCGGCACCCGCTACTACCCCACAGCCGGCGGCGCCACGGTCGTCCGCAACGGCGACGCGGCACTCACCTACACCGCATCCGACCACCACGGCACCCCGGTCAGCACCCTCGACGCCGGCGCCCTCACCGCCACCCGCCGCCAATCCAAACCCTTCGGCGAACCCCGCGGCACACAACCCACCCAAGCAGGCGGCCAATGGCCCGACGACAAGGGCTTCCTCGGCAAGCCCATGGACGCCACCGGCCTCACCCACGTCGGCGCCCGCGAATACGACCCCACCCTCGGCCGCTTCATCAGCGTCGACCCCGTGATGGACCCCACGGACAACCAGCAGATACACGGCTACACCTACGCCGGAAACAACCCTGCGACAGTCAGCGATCCGTCAGGACTGTTCGGCATAGGCGAAGCCATCGGTGCAGCAGCTGGCAATGAGGGAAAGAGGCAGACGAAGGCTCAGCACCGAGCCCAAGAAACCACGAGAAAAAAGAGTAGCAACCCTGTCGGGACCGGTTCGACGACGTCCAGTGGTAACGGGGCGGGATGCGATGCGGGTTGCCAGGCGAGGAATCTGTACAGATGTAGAAATGCCTCCGGGTGTCATGAGCCGAATTTCTACGAGCGCAACGGCTTCCAAACCCCCTCCTACGTCGATCCCGAGCCGAATGTGGGTACCAACTGGACAGAGGACCTTGACGACAGACCGGCATTAGGAAATGCCATTGTTGCAGTAATCCCGATTCTCGGATGCGAAAAGCTCAACATCAAATGTGGGGGTGCGGCACTGGAGTCTGTTCCAGCCGCTGGAAGGTTGGTAACTCTCGGGAAACTCGCTGCCTTGGTGGTGGAAGCGGCTGCCGCAGGAAAGGAGAATGAGGATGACGACGAAGGCGAAGATGAAGATTATGTATTCATATACAGAGTTTCCAGGGATGACATCGGTAGCAAGGAGTTGGATCACGGGTTCGACCCCGTAGATTTCCCAGAGGGTATGACTGCGGCTGGGGATGACTACTTGGACGGAAGTGCATACTTCGGCAATCCCGATCGCGTTCGATCTTTCATGGAGGGATACGGGAATCGAGATAGTCACGGTAAGGGAGTGACCTTTCGCGTCAGGGTGAAGAAGGCTTGGCTTGCAAACAACGCTGACATAGAGCCTGACTTCATGGATGGTGAGACGGAATACGTGATCCATAAAAGCAAGTTCGAGGAACTGAACAAGTTTAAGAGAACTCCTTGGGATCCGAAGACGCAGGAGTAGAATCACGCCGGGATGAAGCAACGGGTTCGCCGAAGCTGCCGTGCGGCCATTGAGGGTTGGAGAGAATCGGTGTCAAATTCATACGCAAGGGGTGCTGTGATGGAAGGCATTGTTGTTCGCCATCGCCCATTTGGTGTGATGGTTGAGATGCCAAACGGGGAAGTTGGCTTGCTTGAACCGGAGCGTATGGAGAGTACTTTTCGAGACCGGGACGGCTGGTATCCAAATGGCGTGCGGATTCGAGTCGCGGTTTTGGGCTACACGACCCCTGGAGGGGTTTGGCCTGCGCAACTTCGCTTGAGTTCCGATCCGGCAGTCGTAGCTTCATTTGAAAATCCGTGACTGAGTGGTTGTCCCGGTTCAAATGATCTGGTCTGCGGGCATGGCTGTAACCTGCGGAGGCCAGATGGCTGAGATGTCAGGACACCGGATTTCTCGGTTGATCTGGTTCGTCGGAGACGGATCTGGGCGGCACCAGTTCTGGGCGTGCGATGCAAGTCCGGACGCGTGCCAGCGCCGGTGGCCCGCTGCGGCGATGGCTCGTTCCTCGCGCGGATCGGCGCGTTGACCGTGTGGGTTGTCGATGCCGAGATCAGGCCAAGTCCCGAGAGGCCGGCATCGGCCACTACCGATTGTTGACCACCCTCACCGATCCGTTGGAGCCGGCCGCCGAATTCGTCCGGCTCCACCACGAACGCCGGGAGATCGAGAACGCGGAGCCGAAAATCCACGATCCCGGGCGGCCGGGTCCCGCGTGCCCGTACCCCGGGCCGGGATCGAGCAGGAGGTCTGGGTGCTGCTGGTCACCCACCAGGCCCTGCAGACCGGGATGACGGATACCACCGACAGCCTCCCGGGCACCGACCCCCAGAGAGCTGGCTTCACCGTCGCGTTGTCTGCCGTCCGCGACCAAATCGTCCTGGCCGCGGGCGGGCACCGAGTCCTGGCCCAACTCCTGCCCGAGGGACGGGCCCGTAGCAAAGACCGCTTCGTCATACGGGCCATCTCCAAGAACAACGCACGCGGACCCGCCATCGACCGGACCACCTACAAGGCCACGGTCAGCATCAACATACTCACAACCGACCCATACACACCCAACCTCGCCCTAATTGAACGGTGTTGGTACTAGGAAGCGAGCGCAGCGACCAGCAGGTCATGCGCCTGCTGGTCGAAGGCCACGAGCCTGATCTGTCCGACGCCGGTCGACGAGGACCTGAGGGTGGCGACAGCGATCTGCGCGGCCTCCTCTGCGGGGAACCCGTAGACGCCGGTGGCGATCGCGGGAAACGCGACACTCTTTGCACCTAGGTCATCCGCGACCTCAAGGCAACGGCGGTAACAGGAGGCCAGCACCTCGGCCTCGCCGTAGTCGCCGCCCTCCCATACCGGACCGACGGTATGGATCACATGCTTCACCGGCGGGTTGAGGTCGAAGGCCGGCGTCGCCATCGCGTCGCCCGGCTCACAGGGACCGATCGCGGTACCCGCCTCCGCCAGACGTCGACCCGCCGCACGGTGAATCGCGCCGTCCACACCGCCACCGCCCATGAGCGACTCGTTCGCCGCAGTGACGATCGCGTCCGTCTCCTGGAGCGTTATGTCACCCTGAACGACCTCGATCACAGTCATGCACCGATGATGCCACCGGCAACGACGTCAACGGAAACTTCGATCTCCCCGGTGGCTTGAAGTCCCAGGACGTGTTGGGCATCGAAGTTCCGAGAGAAGTTGGACGGTCTGCGGACATCCTTGACGCCTCGTGATCGTCGTCTCCCGCGCTGGGTCTGTAAATCGAACGGCTCTGTCTCACATTCGGTGGTGACGGACTGTGAGTCCGTGATCATGTGCAGGTGTTGAGTGCGAACGAGCTTGCGGGCGTGGTGTTTTCGGGTCTGGCGCCGTCGGTGGTTGAGGAGATTGCGGACGACGGCGAGGTCATCCGGGTGCGGGCTCGGGCTCCCGGCGTCCCGGTGGATTGCCCGGATTGCGGTGGTCGGACAGGCCGTGTGCACGCCTTCCACGAACGCACGGTGACGGACGTCCCCGTCGATGCCCGCCGGGTGGTCGTCGTGGCCCGGGTTCGCCGTCTCGTCTGTCCGACGCCGACCTGCGTTCGGGTCACGTTCCGTGAGCAGATTCCGGGTCTGCTGGAGCGCTATCAGCGGCGAACCGTAAGGTCGTTGGCTCAGGTCCGCGTCGTGGTGAGGGAGCTCGCCGGCCGCGCCGGTGCGCGGACACTGAAGGCGTTGGGAGCCGGGATGTCGCGGTGCACCGCGCTCCGCGTGCTGGCAGGCATCCCCTTGCCAGCCCTCAAGGTGCCCCGTGTTCTCGGTGTCGACGACTTCGCGCTCAAGCGTCGGCACCGCTATACGCGACGGTGCTGACCGACGCCGAGACCGGCGAACGCATCGACGTCCTGCCCGGTCGCGGCGCGGACGCCTTGGAGTCCTGGCTGCGTAAGCACCCAGGTGTCGAGATCGTCTGCCGGGACGGATCCGGCGCCTACGCGGAAGGCGTCCGACGCGCCTTAGCTTGACTCTGTCGGTGATCTTGGTGTTTCCCGGCGCGCGAGCATGATCGGCGGGCATGCTCGGGGCTGTTTCGAAGGCCGATCAGCTACCGAGGTGTCCGTTGTCGCTCCGTCCCCGTTCCGGTGAGCAAGTCCCGTCTCTGACCGTGCAGATCGCCCGGGCGAGCAATCCGGCCGGGACGACGGCGATGTGGGTCAGAGACCGGCTGGACGGACTGTGGAGCGACGAGGACTTCGCGGGCTGGTATCCGCGCGACGGGCGTCCCGGGCTCTCGCCTGCCCAACTCGCCACCGTCTGTGTGCTGCAGTTCCTGCTGGGCCTGTCGGACCGGCAAGCGGCAGAAGCGGTCCGCTGCCGCATCGATTTCAAATATGCCGTGGCCATGGAGCTGGACGATCCCGGCTTCCACCACAGCGTGCCGGCCGACTTCCGCGAGCGCATCGCCCGGAACGACCGCGCCGACCGTCTTCTCGACCTCGCGCTCGCGCGCCTGAAGGATGCCGGACTGGTACGCGAGCGCACCACGCAGCGAACCGACTCCACTCACGTCCTGGCTGCGGTGCGCGACCTGACCCGGCTGGAACCGGTCACCGAGGCCGTCCGTGCCGCGCTGGAAGAAGTCGCCCGTACCGCTTCGCACCTGCTGGTCGGCCTGGTCGACGAGGAATGGGGGCGCCGCTACGGTCGTCCGGTCCGCCTGGGCAAGAACCCCACCCGGCCCAAGACCAGGATCCTCGCTGCCGGCGACGATGCCCACCAACTGTTGGAACGCCTCCACCGCCACGGACCGGGCTACCGGCCCGGCCCGCAGGCCGAGGCTCTGCGGCGGATCGTCGTGCAGAACTACTACCGCGACGCGGCAGGCCGCCTCCGCTGGCGCACTGCCGAGGCGGACGAGGGCGGCCTGCCGCCCTCGTCTTCGGCGATCGTCTCGCCCTACGACACCACGGCGCGCTACGTGCGCCACGGGCACATCATCCATTGGAAGGGATTCGCCGCGCATGTCACCGAGACGTGTGCCACCGGGAGCGTCAACGTGATCACGGACGTGGCCACCACCTCGGCCGCCACCAACGACGGCCAGGCCCTGCCCGGCATCCACGACCGGCTGGCACGTCGCAGCCTGTTGCCCGACGAGCACCTGGTCGACGGCGGCTACACCTCCCTGGTCCACCTGGAACGGGCGATGCGCGAACACCAGGTCACCGTCAGCGGGCCGCTGCCGGGCAACCCCACCCGCCAACACCGCCAGAACGAAGGCTTCGACCGCGACGACTTCCACATCGACTTCGGCCGCCGCCAGGTCACCTGCCCCCAGGGCCGGGTCAGCGCAGGTTGGCACGGCCCCTACCCGACCTCCTCGCCCACCGCGGCACCCCTGATCGTGGCCCGGTTCACCAAGAGCCAGTGCCGTCCCTGCCCGGTCCGCACCCGCTGCACCACTACCGCCGACAGCGCCCGGACGGTGGGCTTTCCCCCGCGAGAACTCCGCGACCTGCAACTCCGCGTCCGCGCCGAGCAGCAGACACCCGAATGGAAGACGCGCTACGCGGTCCGCTCCGGAGTCGAGGGCACCATCAACGAGTTCGCCCACGGACACGGCATGCGCCACTGCCGCTATCGAGGACAGCCGAAGGCCCACCTGCAACACGTACTCACGGCCATCGCCGTGAACATCGAACGACTCAGCAGTCAGTCAGCGACCGAGGAACCCTCTACACCGAGACCCCCGACCGCCTTCCAGACCTTCCTGGACGAGAACGAGATCCCCCGGTCGAAGTCCTGGCGAACTCTCGGCAGCTGAGCCCAACCATCCAAGATCACCGACAGAGTCAAGCTGAGGAGGTAAGGAGGAGGGGCGCCGTTACGACTCGATCGGCTATTGAAGATGGACGGCGGCCGATCGGTCAGCCGGGCCACCCCTGGGCCGGTTGTCAGCCGCTGAAGTTACCCTCCTGGGATGGCTGACGCATACGAATTCCTTCTCACCCTCGACCTCAGAGACGATCTGTCGGAGGACGAGGTTGCCGAGCTCCGATGGCATCTCGGCCTCGGACCGCAGCCTGAACAGCTCTGCATCATCACGGAGTTCCCCGAGGTTGTGCTCGACGACGCCGGGCCGGCGCTGGACGACAAGGGCGAGTTCAAGGTGGAGAACGCCCCGTATCCGGTGCTGGCCCAGCAGGGCCCGGCCTGGAAGATCGGCGGGGCGGCGCTCTCGGGGCTGGCTCGGCGGGAAGATCCGCATCCCGGGTGGGCACTGACGACTCGCCAGTCACTGCATCCCGACGACTTCTATTACGTCGACCGGCTACTCGGCTGGCTCGCGACCCATGCCGCCTACGACTACGCCCACTACGTTGGATTCGAGCGCTTCTATGAGGATGCCGGCATCACCAAAGTACTCATGATCAAGGACGGTGAGATCGTCAGAGAGGGGTGAAGCCGACACCCCGGGCTTGCTGCTTGCTTGGGAGCGCCGGCGGCGCCCACCAGGCCCAACTCCAGGACGGATGCCTCCTTGCACCCTGTCCGCCCGACTCCCTGGGGAAGAGCTACACCCACGGAAGATCTGCGGTGACGTGAGAGCGGACTGCCCGGGTTCTTCCGGTGTGAGAACGAATGGGGCCGCACGGCCTTGTCGCATCCTGTCTTCACTGGCGTCCCCGACACACATCTCGGCGGTCTGATCGAGGAGTTGGCCGGTCCGTGGCAAGCGCGGCGGGGCGTGTTCTGTTGGGGGGTGGGAGGCTACTTGGCTGTGGACGGGTTGTTGGTGTCTACCACCACGGGTGGGCCGAAGCGGACGGGAAGGCCGGGTGAGTAGAGGACGCTGTTCGGTTCGCCGGTGATTTGTGGCAGGCCGGCGGCTGCGATCAGGTTGTCGTCGAGGTGGAGCAACTCGGCGTGGTGTAGGGGCCATTGGGGGTGTGCGTTGGGTAGGTAGACGGTGCGGCCGGCGACTCGGGTGTGTAGGCCCCAGCGTGCGGTCACGAAGTGTTCGAGAGGGCTGGGTTCGGTCACCGGCGGGCCGACTCGGACCACGGCGGTGCCGCCCCTCGGTGCGCCCTCCAAGGGATGTCGGCGCGTTGTGTAGCGGACCTGGTCGGCGGTCCAGTCGATCCGCATTTTGGCCCACCTGTACGGCAGTCGCAGCGTGGCCCGGGCGGTCAGTACCGGAAGTAGGCGGGCGGCCTCCAGGGAGCGGAATACGACGCCGCGCCGGCCGGCCCCGTCCACGGAGTACAGCCGTACGTTGGTCTCCGGGAAGGTGCCGAGCCATGGCACTCCCGGGAGCCGGAGGAAGCCGACGTCCACCATTCGGAAGGGCACCAGGCCGACGTAGGTCATGCCCTCGAGGACGTCCGGTCGGGTTCCCTCCGGGAGAAGTGGGGCGACTGCGGCGGGGGGTACGGCCCAGTGCAGGAAGGTGAGTTCGCTCCAGCGCTGGGTAAGCAACACATGTCGGACGCCACGCGGGGACAGTGGGGTGACGGGTTCGGTCGTCATCCCGCCATGGTGACCCATCGGCCACCACGACGGCGGGATCCCGCGACCGCCACCGCGGGTCGGCAAGTGCTCGGCGGCACGGCCCACACTGCCCGCCGGCTCGGGCCGGGGCTCGGCGCCTGGCAACTCGGCGGGCCCGGAGGCGCGACCGGCCCTCAGCCGGCGGGCAGCGGGCAGGTCATGACCGGCTGTGGGTGGCGAATGCTGGATGTTGCGCAGACAGTGGTACCTCGGGCCGACGGTTGGGGTTGATGATGGGCTTCGGGTGGCTGTGCCGACGGAAGGATGGGCGTGTGTCGCATCCCGAGTTCAAGGCAACGCCTCAGTGGCGGCGAACGGGCGATACGTACTTTCCTGCTGCTGCAATGGTCGAGGGAGCGTGGTGGGTGCTGCGCCTCAACGCCTTCCCGGACCATCCGGCGTGGACCCTGTTCGTGAACGGTGCAAGGCGTTTCGACATCGAGGACATTTCACCGAACTGGGAGTACCCGGCCGACCGGTCGGCCCCGATGCTGGAGGCCCCGTCCGTGCAAGAGGCCTTGGCGCCGCTGCTGGGGTTCGTGGCCTACGGGAGCGAAGTCGGCCAACCGTGCGACAACCTGTTCTGCTGCGGGTGATTCGCACGGTCCCGCGATCGAGGCGGCTCTTCGACTCGACGCGCGCGAGTGAGAGCCGGATCGGCTGGGCGGGTTCGCCGTGAACACGCGCCGAGCCGAGGGTGCCCATGTGGCGACCGGGATCGGCCACGCCGGGCTCGCTCGGTTGCGGGCCTGGGTGGTGGGCCGATACCGACGGTTGGATATCAGTGCCAACGCTGGTGCGAGTTGCTGTCCCCGTAGTCGGTCGAGTTGGCGTATACGCTGTAATTGCTGCCCTGGTCGAGGATATAACCGGTTGCCACGTTCTGGAGCTTCCAGCCGCTGCCCGTGGAGATTTCCCGCCACTGCTGATACGTGTTCGCTCCGTTGAAGCTGCACGGCTCGACATAGGCCCTGTTGTTCCAGTAGGCGGTGAGGCATCTCCCCCACCGGTCGATTTCTTTCCAGGTGCCATTGCCGTTGTCGCCGTCGAGCCACCGCGTTCCGTCGGCCGACGAATTCGCGCAGGTGTAAACGTCAGTGCTTCCTTCGTTGTCGCAGAGATATTCTCCACTCCAACCGTTCCGCCAGGTCACGAAGCTGGAGCTGTCGGCGTACACCGGGCTTGATGCCCCCATGATCATGGCGGGGATGGCGGCAGTGGCCAGCGCGAATTTGGCAATGCGCTTCTTCTTCATTTCAACCTGCCTTGCTTGAAGTGTCTGTTTCCAAAGGCCTGATGATCTTGCCCTCGAGCGACTGTAGGGGGTCGGATCGACCGGCACAATCAGCGGTTGTGAAACTTGAGGAATCTTGAGGAACCTTGAGGAAAGTCCCTCGTTGTTCCATGGCGCAGCCCGGATTTCGGTCAAAGTGAGGGATTGTCCGGATGGTCGCGGTGTGCTGAGAATGGGAGCGCGGCCTGACCCCGGGCATGCCGGGGCCGCCTGCGGGTGCGGTGCGCGCGGGTGGGCGGGTCCGGGGCACACGAGCCGCCGCGGGTGGATCCGGGCGGCCACCCTCCCATGGCGACGGGAAGCCGGGGAGTTCCGGTGCCTTCTCCGGCCCGACCCGGACGGATATCTCGCACCGCTCGGTGAAGCATCGCGACGATGCCGCCACGGCACGCGAGAACAGCCCCCTTTTTTCGACTTGATTTCCTTGCTATTCGGGCCGGTTCTCGCGTCGGATCACGGTAGGATTGCGGGTGTTAGTGTCATCTGGGAAAGGTCGGGCGGATGAGCGGCGGCGAGCAGACGCCGGACGGGTCGGGCGGGCTCACGCCCGGTGTGGCCGGTTCGGGTACGGGGTTCGGGGTGGAGGAGGTCCGCAGGCAGTGGGCGCGGGTGGTGGCCGACGCCGCGGACGGCGTCCCGGTGGTGATCCACGCTCCGCACGGGGTACGGGCGGTGCTGGGCCCGCCCACGCCGGATGTGCTGGCCGTGCAGGGGGAGTTGCCGGCGTTCACGATGACCGCGGCCAAGCAGGGCCTGGGCAACCTGGTACGCGCCGCCGCGGCGGGTACCCCGCAGCTGGTGCTGCGCTACCGCCGCGTCTACGCCCAGATCACCCACACCTCCACCGCACCGCACACCACCGGTCCCGGCCCCGCCGCGCCGGCGAGGCGGGCGACGCCCGGACCGCACACCCACGACGTCGCATCCCCGCAGCCCGCCGCGCCGTCCACCCCCGCCGCGTCCCCCGGGGCAGGCCGTCGTGTCGCCGCGTTCGCGACGGCGCTGGGGGAGGCGACCACCGCCCGCAGACGCGCCGTCTCCTTCGGCCCCACCGCCTTGGACGAGGCCTCGGGCGGCGGCGCGTTGCCCGGCCGACTCGTCTTGGTGGTCGGTGCGCCCGGCGCCGGCGCCGGTTTGTTGGCGGCGGGCGCGGTGTTGTCCGCGACCCTGGCCCCGGCCGACGACCCCGACGCGCCGAGCGCGGTGCTCTCGTGCACGCC